>JAAYUR010000207.1 GCA_012517645.1 Treponema sp. | reverse complement strand
TCCAGGGTCCAGACCATCCTCTCCGGGGCGGTGGTCAGGAAGTAGCCCTCCCCCGCACGGGATACGGCCGGAAGAATCTGGCGTTCCGCGATCCCCGCGAACCGGGCGAAGGGGTTTTCCCCCGCCGGGAATAGATCCTCGGCCTCCGCCCAGGCGGCAAGCCCCCCGGCGGCCTGGGCCACCGTGAGGGAAGCGAGGTCCAGGGACCCGGCCATCTGGAAGGCGTCCCGGGCCAGGGCGTAGGGCGCTCGGTCAAGGAGGAAACGGACCAGGCCCGGTTTTTCAAGCAGGGACGGGTTTCTCGCCTGGACCAGGCGCTCGATCCGCTTGACTTCCAGGAGATCCGCTTCCTCGAAGGCGCGCATCCGCTCCACCGTGCGGCCCAGGAAGGGTACGGAAAGGTAGGTAAGGGAGGAAGGGTACAGGGTGTTGGCCGTCTGCACGCGCTCGAAGGCGGAGGGACCCTGGCCGCGGTACCAGGCCTCGGCCAGGTACGCGGTCAGGGCGAGCTCGGAGAAGGTCGCCTTGCCGGCCGCGTCCTTCCATTCCACGGTACCCGGAAGGAACCGGTCGGATGAAAGCCCCTTCCAGACCTTGTCCCGATAGGCGGCGATCTCGCGCTGGAAGGCCGCGGGGTCCAGGGCTGCCTGATCCAGGAACCGCAGGGCGGCCGTCTGGGTCCCTTCCTGGGCCTTGGCCAAGGCAAGGGGGAGAATTCGTCCGCGGACGAAGGGCAGGGACAGGGTTTTCCGATCCGGGGACAGAGCCCCCTCCGGGGCATCCAGGACAAAGCGGCCGGCGCTTCCGGACAAGAAATACGTCTTGGCTTCCTGGGAAAGCCGGGTCCGGCGCGCGGGGGCTACGGATACGGATACATCCTTCAGGGGACCGGTCCTTCGGGCGAACTCGAATGTGGCCCGGGAACCGGGTTCGCCCGAAGAGCGGGCCCGGAGTTCGATCCCGTCGGTGAACAGGATCAAAAATCCGTCCTTCGTCTCCTGGAAGGACTTGGGCAGGGCCGTTCGCGAGCTGCCGTCCTGGGCCGTCCATCCCAGGGGTTTGGATTGGGAAAAGGTGAGGACGAGCCCCCCGAAGCCGAGGCTCCCGGAGACGAGGGACCCTTCCTGGTCCCCCGCCCGCCCTCTCAGCGTGAAGCCCGAAGATGTCCGGGTGAAGTCGCCGCCTTCCCGGAATTGAAGGAGGACCAAGCCGAGGAGTATGCCGATATAGAGAACGGCGAGGGCCAAGCCCCGTCCGAACGCGCCTATTTTCATGGTATGGCCGGACTCTAGCAGGTTTTCCCCCCGATTGCAACCTGGACGCGATCTTGCGCGGGATCCCGGAAACCCGTACCATGGGCGTTCCCAGATTCCAGAAAACGGAGAATCCAGATGCGAGGAACCCGAATCATTCCCGCCGCCCTCCTGGCCGCCGCCGTCCTGCTGGCCGCATCCTGCGCGGGGGGTCCGGAGCGTCCGCCCGCCCCCGAGAAGGCCCCGGAACCGGCCTTGAGCCCCCGGGAGCGGGAGATTCGGAGCATGGAAACCCTTTCGGACCTGCTTTCCAAGGGGGATTTTTCGGCGGCCGAATCCCGGCTAAGGACCCTGATCGCGGAGAATCCCGAGAAGGGCGAATACCGCATTCTGTTGTCCTCCGTCCTGATTTCCGCGGGCAAGATCCCGGAAGCCCGCGCCGCGGCGGCCGAAGCCGTTTCCGCGGCCCCCGCCGATCCAGCGGCCTTGATGGCCGCCGCCCAGGTGGAACGCTACGCCGGGGACGACAAGGCCCTCCGTTCGGCCCTGGACAAGGTGCTGGCGATCCAGCCGGCTAATTCGGAAGCCCTGGCGGCCTATGGAGACTCCTGGTACGCCGGCAAGAACTACACGAAGGCGGAGGAACTCTATCGCAGGAGCCTGGCCGCGGATCCGGGCAACCTCACGAGCCTGCTGGGCCTGGGAAGGACCCTGATGATCCGGGACAAGCCCGCGGAGGCGGAAATCCTCCTGAACCGGGCCGTACAAGTCCATCCCTCATCCTCCCAAGCCCGGGCGGATCGGAGCCGTGTCCTCTACCGGCGAGGGAAATACGAGGAGAGCCTCGCGGATCTGGACGAGGCGATCCGCCTGGACCCGGCCGTTCCCTGGTACCGTATCGAGCGGGGGCGCTTCCGGATGGACCTGGGCCGCCTGGACGAGGCGCGGGCGGACTTCGACGAGGCGATTCGCCTGGATCCGGACTACTTCCTCCCCTACGTGTACCGGGCGGGCATGCTGGAGCAGGCGGGACGGGACGAGGAAGCCCGGGCCGATTACCGCAGGATCGCGGCCGTATACCCGGACTACTGGTACGCCTTCGAGTCCATCGGCGCGACCTCCTTCCGGCTGGGGGACTTCCCGTCGGCCCGGGAGGGTTTCGAGAAGGCCCTCTCCTACTCTCCGGGGCGCATGGAATACGGGGTCCTGGCGGTCATCTCGGCCTATCGGGCGGGTCAGAACGCGGAAGGCAAGGCCCTGGCCGCCCGGTACCTGTCCCGGGTGAACCGGGAGACCGGGAATCTCTACTGGCTCATCCTTCGGCTCCTCCTGGACAGGAACGACGCGGTCTCGGAGCTGGAAACGAAGATCCCCGCGGAGAGGAGCCTCGACACGCGGGCGGAAATGCTGTTCTATCTCGGTCAGTACTGGATCCTCCAGGGCAAGGACTCCCTGGGAGCCCGCTACCTCCTCCTGGCCAAGGAGATGGGGCGGGAGGGTATACTGGAATACCGCCTCATGGAGCGGGAACTGGAACGCCTGGCCCCGAAGCCCTGACGCCGAATCCGGAAGGGCGCCGGTCCCCGAGATCGACGCGCTTCCAGGACGGAATTCGTTCGATTCTGGAGCGCATGATGCAGAACATTCGCCGTTTGGAGCTCGGAGGCAGGACCTTCGTCCTGGTGGGCACGGCCCACGTCTCCCGGGATAGCATCGACGAGGTCTCCGCCGTCATCGAGTCCGAGAGCCCCGGGCGCGTCTGCGTCGAGCTGGACGAGGGTCGGTACCGGTCCATGACCAAGGCCGCTTCCTGGGAAAGCCTGGACATCGGGAAGGTTCTCCGGGAAGGGAAGGGCTTCCTTCTCTTGGCCAATCTGGCTCTGGCGTCCTTCCAGCGCCGCCTGGGCGGCGATATCGGAATCAAGCCCGGCGCGGAAATGCTGGCGGCCGTGGACGCGGCCGAGCGTCTGGGCATCCCCTGGAGCCTCTGCGACCGGGAAGTGCAGACCACCCTGAGAAGGGCCTGGGGTCGATCGGGGCTCTGGGGTAAATCCAAGCTCCTGGCCAGCCTTCTGTCCGGGGTCCTGACGAACGAAAAACTATCCGCCGAGGAAGTGGAAAAACTCAAGGAGCGGGACGAGCTGGACGGGATGATGCGGGAGCTTGCGGAGTATATGCCCTCGGTCAAGGAAGTCCTGATCGACGAGAGGGACCGCTATTTGGCCGCCCGGATTTTCGCCCAACCCGAGGCTTCCCTGGTCGCCGTGGTCGGGGCGGGGCACCTGGACGGTCTGGAGAGCTGGCTGCGCAGGTTTTCCGCCGGGGAGGCGAGCGTCGACGTATCGGATCTGGAAATCGTTCCGCCCCCCTCCACCCTTTCCCGGGCCTTGGGTTGGATCCTTCCCCTGGTCCTGCTCGGGCTGATCGCCGCCGGGTTCTTTCGCTCCGGTGCGGAGGTGAGCCTGCGCATGCTTATCCAGTGGGTGCTCTGGAACGGGTCCCTGGCCGCCCTGGGTTCGGCCCTCTGCATGGCTCACCCGTTGACCATCCTGGCCTCCTTCCTGAGCGCACCGGCGGCCACCCTCAATCCCTTGGTGGGGGTCGGGATGTTCGCGGGCCTTGTGGAAGCCTTCCTGCGCAAGCCCTCGGTCCGGGACTTCGAGACCTTGAACGAGGATATCTCGACCTTGAAAGGGTTCTATCGCAACCGGGTGACCCACATCCTGCTGATCTTCTTCCTGTCCAGCCTTGGAGGAGCCCTGGGCAACTTCATCAGTATCCCCGTATTGGCCGGGGGACTATAACTCCCGGGGTGGTACGCCCTTGACGGGAGCGCTCGCCTGCGCTATACATGAATATATGTTCATATATTCATGTATAGCGGACAGTCCGCGCCGGATACGGGGGTGCCCCTTTGGGCGCATCGGATAAAGCCGCCCTCTGCGGGTGCCGGATCGTCCATGAGGATCGCGTCGCCCGGGCCCGGGAAGCCCAGATCCCCGTGGCCCGCCTGCTCCGCATGGGAGAGCTCTTCAAGGTCTTCTCGGACCCTTCCCGCCTGCGTATCCTGGGCGCCCTGGCCACGGAGGAGCTCTGCGTCTGCGACCTGGCGTCGGCCCTGGACATGTCCCAGTCCGCCATGAGCCACCAGCTGGCGGTCCTTAAGCGGTCCCGCCTGGTCCGGTACCGCCGGGACGGGAAAACCGTATTCTATTCCCTGGACGACGACCACGTACGCCAAATCCTGGCCGTCGCCTCCGAGCACTTGGCCGAAGAGGACGGGATCCGTGGAAGCCGATAGCGGTTACGAATGCTCCTGCGGAGCGTGCTCCGGGTCGGCGGAAGGCGTCGTACAACCCCGAGTCCCCGAAGGCGGAGCCGGTTCCCGATCCGCCGATCCCGCCCTAGTCCGGGAAGGGATCTTCCTGGGCGCCTCCTGTCTGATCGCCGGCGCGGGGTTCCTTGTCGAATCCGAGGCTTTCGGACTCTCCGCGCCGGCCGGGGGTTCCCCGGCGCTTGCGCTTTTCGCCGGCGCCTACCTCCTGGCGGGGTGGAAGGTGATCGTCGGAGCGCTCCGGAACCTCCGGGCGGGACGCCCGTTCGACGAGCTCTTCCTGATGAGCCTCTCGACGATCGGGGCTTTCCTGATCGGCCACCCCGAGGAAGCCGTAGGGGTGATGGTCTTCTACAAGATCGGCGAGATCCTCCAGGAATCCGCGGTCCTGCGGAGCCGATCGTCGATCCGGGCGATCCTGTCCCTTAGGCCGGACTCCGCTCGAGTTCTTCGGGAGGGGCGAACGATCCTC
>JAAYUR010000115.1 GCA_012517645.1 Treponema sp. | reverse complement strand
GTACAGGTCGGCGTTCTTGACGAGCAGCAACATGGTGAAACTTCCTTTCGATCCGGGATGCGAATCCTGTTGCAATCATCGTGCCAGTTCAGTGGACGGTGGTCCGTTAAAAGAGAACAGTGGTACGAAGGAGCCGGGTTCGGGCGAAATCGTCCCCCTTGAAACTCCTGCGCGTTCGTCCGCGCGCGGATCGAAGTATAATCTCCCCGCCCGGGACTCCGCCATCGGGATGAATCAAGATCGGCCGAGGATCGTGCAGGGAGCCCGGCTCCTCCCGGCCGAAGACCGCCGTCCACGGCCCCCTGACTCCCGGCTCCTTCTATGGTATCCTTTCCTCATACGTTCCCCGGGGGCCGCCCGATGCAGCATGTGCTCCTCGCCTTTTACATTCTCTTCTTCTCCACAGGTTTCATGGGAGGAGCCGCCCTCGTTGTGTTGGGACTCCGCGTGCGCAGCCGCCTTATCCCGCCCCTCCTGGTCTTTCAGGTCCTCTTCCTGGTCGGATTGGGCCTCGTCGCCTTTTATGCCTACCTCTACGGTCTTTGGGGGACCGTGCCGGACCCCTTGGCCTTGATCCTGGGGATCGTGCTGACCGGGATGAACGCGGCCATTTATGCCGTAGCGATCGTGCTGGTCCGGAGGATCTCCCCGCCCGCTTCCCGGAGGAAGGCCTATCCCGCGGCGGCGGAGATCCTGGCGGGGTTAGTGATCCTAAAGAGCCTGGCGAGCCTGGCACTATCGGCCGTGGGGACGTCCCGGCCGGAGGCCCGGGCTCTCCTGGACTCCGAGGCCTGGAGCCTTGCCGGGTACATCCTTACCGGTCTGGCCATGGCGGCCTTCGGCGTCGCCGTCCGGGAGCCCCTCCCGCCCGGGGAGGCCCCGGCCCTGCGACCCCTTCTCCGGGCCTACGGACTCTGCGCCCTCGTCTTCGCCCCCATGGGCCTTATCGAATACGTCGTCGAGACCGCGGGCCTGCCCGGGTTGCCCTTCCTCTCCCTGGACCATCTGTTCTACCTGTCCTGGAACGTCGTATCCATGAGCGCCGCGGTACGGCTGTTGCGGCCCGGGGACGCAGGGGTTCCCGTCCTGGATTTCGTTCCCGAGGAGCGGATCCGTGCCCTGGGCCTCTCCGGCCGGGAGGCCCAGATGGCGGTCCTGATCGCCCGGGGGCTGGCCAACAAGGAGATCGCGGCGGAACTTGGCATCTCCCCGGCCACGGTGCGAACCCATATCTACAACCTCTACCAGAAGGCCGGGGCACGCAGCCGTGTGGAGCTGATCAACAAGCTTCGAGCGTGAACCTGGTGCCGGTCCGGGGCGTCGGCATGATCCGGCGCCCCTGTCAGGGCGCGGCGTCCGGCGCGACGGAGGCCTTCGACCTCCTCAGGGAGCTGCGGACACGCTGGCGCCCGTGCCGACGTCCGCCTTGGCCGCCAAGTAGGGAGGAAGGGCCAGGGCGACGACCGCCGCCAATGCCGCCGCGACGATCAAGGGCGCGATGAAGGACCGCTTCTCCCCCGCCCGGGGACCGAAGCGTCGCGCCCGGACCACGCAGGTCGTACCGGCCAGGAAGGCGCAGGCCGCGGTGGCGATGGGCGCGAAGGTGCACAACGACTTGTAGCCCAACACGTTCTCCCATCTCGCCCGGGGGTTCGGCACCAGGGTCAGGATCGCCGCCAGGGTAAAGAGTCCGGACAGGCCCAGCAGGGCGCGGTAAGCTGCGGGATTCTTGGGTTCCTTTCGTTCCATGGTCAGTCTCCCCTTCGTGGTTCTATCGTTCACCGGCCTTGGGCCGGATCGTTCCGGAAATTTATCCCCGGGGCGGAATCGTCCAGCCGCGGCGGCCGAACAGGTCGGTCCACCGCTCCCGGGCAGCGGCGCTTCCGTCCTCGTCCAGACCGGACAGGATCCCGTACATAAGGAGCGAGCCCGCGGACCGCAGGCGGGACGCGACCCTCCGTTCGCTCCGGTCCTTCGCGTGGCCGAAGAGCATGTCCATGACCATGCCCATGGTGTAGGTCCACAGCTGGTCGAAGATCCGGTCCAGTTCCCCTTCCTCCAGGGAGGCCAGGAAAGTGTCCTCTTTCATCCGGCTCCGCACTTCCCGCCGGTGTCGTTCCAGCTCCCCTTCCATGCCCGCGCGGTAGAGGGCCAGAAAGAGTTTCGGTTCGTCCCGGGCGAAGAGCACCATCCCGATCCCGCTGTTCAGGAAGCCGCTGTCCGTGCGCGGCCGGGTCCGCGCCTCCGAGAGCAGTCGGGACGCCTCCCCCAGGACCCAGGCCTGGAGATCCTCCATGCCCCGGAAGGCTCCGTAGATCGGGGCGACGGAAGTCCCCAAGGCGGCCGCCAGCCCTCGGGCGGTGAGAGCATCCCAGCCTTCCCGGCGGACCAGGTCCAGGGCGGCGGTTCCGATCTGTTCCCTCGAGAGGGATACGGGCCTTGGCACTCCGGGCTCCTGCAATTAAACTAACTAATGTTATATT
>JAAYUR010000077.1 GCA_012517645.1 Treponema sp. | reverse complement strand
TTCGTATTCGCCGCACTGCGCGCATACATGTCCGGGCACCTTTTTGATCACCACGGTCGATTCGTCGCGGGTCAAGACGACCGTGACAAGACCGGCTCGATATTCGCCTTCCTTGCAGATAACGCATTTCATGTCCGTGCCTTCCTCTCGGTGAACGTATAATTCCATTCCAACGGATCCGGCTGGTATACGGTTACCACATGAACAACCGCGTCGGGACCGCTGCCCTCGGCAGAATATACTATATGCCAGGGTTTGCCGGCATCGAAACCCAGAATCAAACAGCTGGGGAAGGGCCTGTCGTCTTCATAGCGCGCGATGATGGTCCCGGACTGGATGATATCCTCGACTTTCTCCACACCCAAGCCTCTCTCAGCCATGCGCTGGACGGCATGACGAGTATACCGGAATCTCATTCACTTTTTCCCTCTAATCTTCTTCACCACGGCTTCGGCTAACTACTAAGTATACTCGAATTGGGCATATTCTGTCCTCATCTACCGGTTCCCGAACTGTCTTAACCATCGACCGCCATCCGGTAGTCAGGCGACGCTTCAAGGCTGCGATGTCCGTTTGGTGCGCGGGGCAGGACCTCGACGAGGCCCCGGGCTTCGCCGCCGCCGGGGTCGGCCCTAGCCCGCCCCCGGCGCCCTTGCCTAAATCGCCCCCCCGGACGCATACTGTCCCCATGCAGAACGACGCCATCCGCATCCTCATCACCGGCGGTACCTTCGACAAGCACTACGACGAGATACACGGCGAGCTGACCTTCAAGGACACGAACCTCCCGGAGATCCTCAAGCAGATTCGCACCACGGTCCCGGTGGAGCTGGAGATCAACCAGCTCATCGATTCCCTGCAGATGCAGGAGGAGAACCGGGAGCGCGTCCTGGGAGCCTGCCGGCGCGCCCCGGAGTCCCGAATCATCGTGACCCACGGTACGGACACCATGGCCGTCACGGCCCGGGTCCTGGGGGAGGCGAACCTGGGCAAGACCATCGTCCTGACCGGGGCCATGGTGCCCTATAAGATCGCGGGTTCCGACGCCCTCTTCAACCTGGGCACCGCCTTCGCGGCGGTACAGCTCGCGCCCCCGGGAGTCTGGATCGCCATGAACGGCCGGGTCTTCCCCTGGAACAGGGTGCGGAAGAACAAGACCGAGGGCGTGTTCGAGGAGATCTGAGGGTGCCCAAATCCCCCTCCCCGGGGAGGCGTGGCGCCGGGGCGGGCCGCGGCGCGGTACCGGGCGGACGTTCCCGCGGCGCGGCCGCAGGGCGCCGACCCTCGGGGGCGGTTCGAGCGGCCGGATCCGGTGGAACCCGCCGCTACCCGTCCCCCCGCCCCGGCAAACCCCACCCCGTCCTGTATACCGCCGCCGCCGTCCTCGTCCTGGCCGCCCTGGCGGGGGCCGCGTGGCTCATCGGGATCGTACCTGGACGCGGCGTCCCCGGGCCGGGCGCCGGGGATTCCCGGACGGCGGGTCGGCCTGCGGATGCCCGGTCGACGGCGCCGGCCGCGCCGCCCCCCGAAACCCGGTCCTACGGCGCGGAAGCCGCCCTGGAGCGGTCCCCGGCCCCGGAAGCCCGCCCCGAACGGCCCGCCCCGTCCGAGGGGCAGCCCGTATCCGCGGTCCGCAGCCCCGGGGGCGTCCCGGAGCGCCCGAAACCCCCGAAGGGCAAGCTCGTCCTGGTGATCGACGACGCGGGACACAACCTCCGGGACCTGGAGCCCTTCCTTGCCTTCCCGGGACCCCTCACGATCGCGGTACTGCCTCGCCTTCCCTATTCAGAGGAAGCGGCCCTGCGAGCCCAGGCGGCGGGGAAGGAGGTCCTCCTGCACCAACCCATGGAAGCCCTGGGGGGCGAGGATCCGGGGCCGGGGGCCATCCGGCTCGGAATGGACGACCTGGAGGTCGCGGCGGTCATCGCGGAGAACCTGGCCACCGTTCCCGGGGCCGCGGGCATGAACAACCACATGGGCTCCGCGGTAAGCCGGGATTCGAGGTTGATGGAGGCGGTCCTGGAGGCCGCCCGGGCCTCGGGGCTCTACTACCTGGACTCTTTAACCGTTTCCGATTCCGTGCTACACTCCGTCGCCTCGCGATTGAACCTGAAGACCTGGGAGAGGGATGTGTTCCTGGACAATTACCCCGAACGAGCGGCCATGCTGAAACAGCTCGACGAAGGCGTCAAGCGTGCGGAAAAGAAGGGCCTATCCGTCATGATCGGCCATGTCTGGTCCGCGGAGCTGGCGCAGACCCTTATAGACCTCTATCCCGGGCTGATCGAGCAGGGGTTCTCCCTGTCGACGATATCCCGCATCATGCTCGAGGATTCGGATGAGGATTCTGGGGATTGAAACCTCCTGCGACGAGTGCTCCGCCGCGGTGGTGGAGGACGGCCGCCGCATCCTCTCCAACCTAGTCGCCACCCAGATACCCTTCCACGCCGAATACGAGGGTGTGGTCCCGGAGATCGCCTCCCGGAAGCACACCGAGTGGATTCCCCGGGTGGTCCAGGAGGCCCTGGCGGAGGCGGGGGTCTCCGCCGAGGAGATCGACGGGGTCGCCGTGACCTCCAAGCCCGGTCTCGTGGGCTCCCTCCTTGTGGGGGTCTCCTTCGCCAAGGCCTGGGCCTGGGCCCTGGGCAAGCCCTTCGTGGGGGTGAACCATATCCTGGCCCACCTTTACGCCCCCCTTCTGTCCGAGGACGTGGACTACCCCTTCCTGGGGCTCCTGGTCTCCGGCGGGCACACCCTGATCTGCCGGGTGGACGGCTTCGACGACATCGCCGTCCTGGGCACCACCATCGACGACGCCGTCGGGGAAGCCTTCGACAAGACCGCGAAGCACTACGGCTTCGGGTACCCCGGGGGCCTTGCCATCGACCGCCTGGCCCGGAAGGGGGATCCCGCGGCCTGCCGCTTCCCCTCACCCAACCTTTACAAGGGCGAGCACCGCTACGACGTCTCCTACTCGGGCCTCAAGACCGCGGCCATCCGCCAGCTGGACCAGTTCTGGAACCCCGCCTATCCCAGGACCCCGGAGAACATCGCGGCGGCCTTCGAGAAGGCGGCGGTGGACCTGCTCCTGTCCCGGCTGGAGAGGGCCGTGGAGGACACGGGGCTTACGACCGTGGTGGCGGGGGGCGGGGTGGCCGCGAACACCTATCTTCGCGCCCGGCTGGCGGGACGGACGGGCCTGCGGACCCTCTTCCCCCCCTTGGAACTCTGCGGGGACAACGGGGCCATGGTGGCGGGGATCGGGTTCAAGTACCTGGAGCGGGGGGACCGGGACGGGCTGGACCTGAACGCCTCGCCCCGGGTTCCCATCTTCCGCCGCCTGGACAAGCCGGCCGCGGGCCGGGGCTGAGATCGCGCCGGGCCGTCCGTCCCGGCGCGAACCGAACGGGGTTCTTCCCCGGATCAGTCGATCAGGGGCCGGCCCCGGGAGACCTTTCGCACCGCCGTAAGGCGCGTCTTGAATCCCGAGCGCCGGAACACGGCGTCCGCAAGCCAGGCGGCCTCCTCCTCCCCTTCGTACCCGATCACCAGGAAGCGCAGCGTGGCCGACTCCTTGGTCGAGGGCCCCTGGAATCCGAAGTCGTAGGCCCGAAAGCCGCCCGGCACCAGCCGGAGTCCGGATAACTCGTTCACGAAGTTGTCCGAGGTCAGGGCCAGGGCGGATGCCTCATCGCCCGAGGACAGGGCTTTTAGGTACTGGGCAAGGATCCGGCTGTACGCGGACTGCGAATCTCCGTACAGGGAAACGGCAAGGTACAGCCCCGCGCCCAAGACTACCAGACTCACAAGTATGGCGATGATTCCGAATGCGCGCCGAGCCATGGGAAGCTCCTTCCGGGACGTTCCGATACCGGGGAATCTACCCACCCGCCGGGATCGCGTCAACCTAGTGATACGAAGGTTGGGCCAATTTCAAGGTAGCCTCGGTTATGAAAACCCTTTTTCCGCCCTGCGCCGGGAGATGAACGCCTCGAATCGGTCCTTCCGGGCGTTCACGATCAGGTCCTCGGTGACTCCGGCCCGGCCCAGGGTATCCAGGGCGGTGTCCAGCCGGCCCGCGTCCGCCCAGTAGTGGGCGTCGCTTCCGCAGACCACCAAACAGCCCCGCTCGGCGCAGGTCCGGGCAAGGGCCAGGCAGGAATCCGCGGAGCCCTTCCGTACCCGGAAGGAGGAGTCGTTCACCTCCAAGGCTTTGCCGAGACGGGCGGCGGTCTCCGCCGCCGCGCCGAAATCGACGGGAAACGCCGGGTTTCCGGGGTGGGAGATCGCGTCCACCAGGGGGTTTTCCAGGGCGGCGACCAGGGCCCGGGTGTTCTCGGCTTCGCCACGGGAAGAAAAACAAGCCTCGTGAAAACCCGCCAGGATGAAATCGAGGCGTCCGGCCCAGTAGGGCTCCAGGTCGATCCGGCCCTGGAGGTCCAGGATGTTGGCCTCGATGCCCCGGTAGAACCGCACGCCTTCGATGACGGGAGGCAGGATCCGGAGGTTCCCGAAATGGTACGGATGGGCGCCGCCGGGCAGGGCGGGGCCGTGGTCGGTCAGGACGAAGCCCTCCAGGCCCCGGAGCCGGACTCCCCGGGCGAGCTCGTCAACGGTGGAATAGGCGTGCCCGGAGGCGACGGAATGGGTGTGAGTGTCGATGGCTATGCGCATGGATGGAAACAGTATCCACGAAACCGCATCGATGTTCTAGATCTCGCTTCGTCGAATGGTTCATGTTCATGTTTTTCTGGAATTTACAGAACAGGATTATCATGATTCAGCACGATTATCATGATTTGGCATAGAGAGAGAAGGTATTTAGGCTCCGATCCTTTCCCCTTATTTTCTTCATCTTGTTAATCATCATAATCCTGATAATCCTGTCGAAAATTTCCGGAAACCGTTTCTTTTCCACGTGCCTTGACAGCGCCTTCCGGGCCGGGATTACATAGGCTCATGGCAAGCCCATCCCTGCCCCCCTCCACGTTTGAAGCGGCCTTCGGGGTCGACCCGGATCTCGCGTCC
>JAAYUR010000095.1 GCA_012517645.1 Treponema sp. | reverse complement strand
TGCATGACTCCTGGGTTCGATAACGTTGCTGGGGTAAAGATACGGAATATATATAAAAAATCAAATATTCAGAGGCGAGTCTACCGGGCCTCTCACGGGGCCGGGACGGGGGTCACCTAGGCCCGGAGGCGGTCGACGCCCCGGAGGGCCTCGACGGCCCAGGCCGGCTATACCTTCGGCCAGGTGACGGCCGAAGGGGACCTCAGTATGTTCAAAGCGGGCATCATGCCCGGGAGGTCCCTGTGAACGAGTTTATCGAGGAGTTGTCGTCGAACCTGGTCCGGACCGTGGAGTCCTGGAAGGGATCGCTGGTGCATATCGGAGGTCCCGGAATCCCGTACCGCACGGGCATCGTCGTACAGGAGGGCCTGGCGGCGACCCTGGCGCGCTCCGCCCGGGACGGAGAGCAGATCCCCGTCGTGACGGCCTCGGGTTCGGCGACGGGCCGGGTGGAGGCCTGGGACGGGGAGACCGGCCTGGCGCTGATCCGGCTGGAAGCCGGAGCGTCGACCCGTCCGTACCCGGCGGTCCCGGAGACCGGGGAGACGCCCCCTCCGGGTACCCCCGTTCTGAGGGTGGCCTACGCCTCTCCCCAGGGAGTCGAAGCGTCCTTCTCGATCGTCCGCTTTTCCGGAGGTCCCACCGAGTTGGGCCGCCGGAAGGTGACCGGGCATTTCCAGGTGGACGGTCCCGCCTACCCGGGTTTCCTGGGCGCCGCGGTCGTGGACTTGAAAGGTGCCCTGCGGGGCGTCGTGGTCGCCAACGAGGACGGCAACGACGGCTGGATCCTGCCCGCGGGGGCCTGGAAGGCCGCCCTTGAGGAATTGTCCCGGGAGGGGAGCCGCCGGCCCGGCAGGCTGGGGATCTTCCTGGCTCCCGTCCGTCTTTCCCGGGACCAGGCCCGGGCGGCGGGTCGGGACTCGGCCCTGATGGTCCGCGGCGTCGTTCCCGGCGGTCCCGCCGAGGAGGCGGGCCTCCAGCCCGGGGACCTTATCCTGGGCGTCGACGGGGCCGAGCTCGGGGATGGGGGGCTTCCGCCCCTGCGGGCGGGCGCCCCGGTGACCCTGGAAATCCTGCGGGGCTCGGAGCGGCGCGCCCTCCCGGTCGTCCCCGCGTCTCGGCCCTGAATGAAGACCCGGGACGAGGGCCCCGGCGGGATCCTCCGGATCTATCGGGGCGGCCTGGACGAGGGAGTTCGCCGGGCCCTGGAGGAGGGCCGCTGGGAGTGGACCGACGACCCCGGCGAGGCGGACCTGGAGCTTAGGCCCCGGTCCGGCCCTCAGGGCCGTTCCGTTCCCGACCCCGGGGCGCCCTCCCTTACGGCCCGGGAGCGGGAGATCCTGGAGTACCTGGCGGACGGGTGGAGCAACGAGGAGATCGCGGACCGCCTGGGCCTGAGCCTGGCCACGGTCAAGTACCACGCCGGTTCCCTCTACCGGGCCCTGGGGGTCGGGCGCCGGACCGAGGCGGTCCGGGAAGCCCGGGTCCTGGGCCTCCTGGACTGGTGAGGCGGCGGCACGCCGACCGAAGGGCCCGTGTCGATGAACCGATCCGGGTGCCGGCCGAGGAACCGGAACCCGGGTCACCCCTTGTAGGGCAGGTCTCCGTTCAGAGCCGCCGCGGCGGCCTCCTCCTCCCGGCCCAGGTCCGGCAGGATCCCATCCAGGAAGCGGGCCACGGGGCGGGCGAAGGGCCGGTGGAAGGACGGGGTCGTGTAGGATCGGAATCCCCTCCGGGCCTTGTGCTCCCCCCCCATGCCGGGGTCGAAGGACCGGAGGCCCCGGGACAGGGCGTACTCCACGGGCAGGTAGTAGCAGAGCTCGAAGTGGAGGAAGGGGATCTCCTCGGAGGCACCGTAATAGCGACCGTACAGGCGGTCCCGCCCTTCGAACAGGAAGGACAGGCCCACAGTCCGGCCCCCCCGTTCCGCCCGGCAGAGCAGCCAGCCTTCGGGCAGGAATTCCGGGAGACGGAGAAAGAATTCCCGGGTCAGGAAGCGGGCCGCCCAGGGGCCGAAGCGTTCGTTGTGGGCCTCGTAGAGGTCCGCCATGAGGGACAGGAGGCCCGGCTCGGAGGCGGCCTCCCGGGCGCCCACGATCCGGGTCCGCACCCCCGAGGCCGCCAGGGCCGCCCGCTCCCGGAGGACGTTGCGGCGCATGTTCTTGGAGAACGAGCCCAGCCAGCCCCGGAAGTCACCGTACCCCTCGTCGGTCCAGAGGAAGGCCTGGTGCTTCCATGCCGTCCAACCCGGCCGGGCTTGGAGTAGGCCGGCGGCCGTTTCGTCGGGCCAGAGGACGTGGACTCCCGCAAGGCCGCCCTCCCGGGCCAAGCCCTCGGCGGCGTCCAGGAGCCGGCCGCTCAGGTCGGCCGGCCCCGGAGAATCCTCCCGTCCGCCGCCCCGGGCGTCTCCGGTGACCGGGCGGCCGCCTCTGAGATATCCTTCTCCCG
>JAAYUR010000250.1 GCA_012517645.1 Treponema sp. | reverse complement strand
GGGTCCCGAAGCTCTTGCGGATATCCTGCTGCTCGGAAAGGGGCAGGAAACATCCCGCTGCCACGATCCTGCCCTCCGCTATGACCATGGCCCCGTCGTGCAGGGGCGTGTCGTGCCCGAAGATCGTCAGGATCAAGCTGGAGGAGATCTCCGCCCCCAGCCGGGTACCGGTGTCGATGATGTTCTTCAACCCCACGCTGCGGGCGAAGACGATCAGGGCGCCCCGCCGCCGGGAGGCCAACACCTCCGCCGCGTTCAACACGGAATCCAGCTGGGTGGATCCGGGCTTGCGGCCGGCGCGGAAAAAGCTGCCCTGGCCGATCCGCATGAAGATCTTCCTGAGCTCGGGCTGGAAGACGATGGCCAGGGCGATGACAAGCCCCGGAGCCAGGATGTTCAGGATCCATGTCAGGGTGTCCAGACGAAGGAAAAACGACGCCGCGTAGATGACGGCCATGAAGACGGCGCCCTTGACCAGCTGGACGGCCTGGGTGCGTACTAGGATCTGCCAGGTTTTGTACACCAGGAAGGAGAGGATAAGGATGTCGAGGGCGGGCCGGAGGAAATTCCCGTACAGCCCCGTGACGGCGCTCCATCCCATCTGCGAGTTCCCTACCCTTTCTCCGCCGTCCGGCCCAGGATAGCGCCGAACACCGCCAGGGCGTCCACGGTCTCCGGGACGTCATGAACCCGGAACACGTCCGCCCCTCCTAGAACGGCCGCGCAGGCCGCCGCGATCGATCCGGGAAGGCGCTCCTCCACGGGTCTGCCCGTCAAGGCACCGATGAAGGACTTACGGGACAGACCCACCACCACAGGATACCCGCAGGAGCGCAGTTCCGCAAGACGAGCCAGAAGGTCGAGGTTGTCCTCCAGGCGCTTCCCGAATCCGATGCCGGGATCCAGAAGGATCCGGTCGCCCGGAACGCCCGCAGCCCGAGCCCGGGCCGCGGCGGACACTAGGTAATCCCGGACCTCCCGGGCGCAGTCCTCGTACCAGGGAGCCTCCTGCATGGTGGCGGGGATTCCCTTCTTGTGCATAAGGATGACCGGCGCGCCCCGCTCCGCGCAGAGCCCCGCCAGGTCCGGGTCGTCCTCCAGGGCGGAGACGTCGTTGACCATATCGGCCCCCGCCTCCAGGGCAGCCCGGGCTACGGCGGCCTTGCGGGTATCCACGGACAGGACGGGATCCAGCCCCTCCGCGGCGGCGGCGGCCCGGACGGCCCGGATCGCGGGCTCCACCCGGGCGATCTCCTCCTCCTCCGGCACGTACGCGGAGCCCGGCCGGGTGGACTCCCCCCCGATATCCAGGATGGAGGCCCCCGCCCGGAGCATGGCCAGGGCCGTCCGGGCCGCGGCTTCCGCGCCGGAGATCCGGCTTCCCTCCCAGAAGGAGTCCGGGGTTACGTTCAGGATGCCCATCACATGCCGGACACCCCCCAAGGGCAGGGACCGCCCGCGGGGAAGGGGCAGAAAGTTTGGGATATCCGACGGGGACGCCAGGGTAGTACCCTCCTTATCGAGCGGCCGGCCAAAGGAGGCTTTTTCAAAACTCAGGGAGTTTCGAAAAAGCCTTAAAAGTGACCGACTTTTGAAATTGGTTCAAAGTATACACAATTTCGCGAGTATCGGAACACCGGGGATCTTGCGCAAACCCCTCCTGACGGGCAGGATACGGCATGCGCGATAGTGAACTGAGGATCCTTCGATTGCACGCCCCGCTGATCTACACCTCCGTGCCCACGGCCGGAAGCCGTCCCTTCCTTCCGACCGATGCCGTTTCCGAGGGAGCGGAGGAGGCGGCCCTCTATGATCCCGAGTCGATCGTCCGGTTCGATCCCCTGGACGGCCCTCGGGCTCTGCCGGCGCTTCCAGACCCCGCGGCGGCCGGGAGCTCGTCCGCGGCCGGATACCCTTCGGCTCCCGGGGCGCTTCCCGGAGCCGGCCGATCCCGGGGAGCCGGCGCGGACGGAGCGGCGGACTCCCCTGCGGACGCCGACCCGGGGGTCCTTTGCCTAGAGCCTGGGGTATACGGGTTTCTCCAGGGTACGGCGGATTCTCCCGAGGACTGGCTCGGCCTGGTGGAACGCTTCGCGCGCCAGGCCTGGTGGGAGCGCCTGGACTGTGAAGGGCCCTACATCCTGCGGAGGGTTCGGGAGGACGGCAGATGGGCGGCCCAGGTTTGGAGGAGAAGGGCCGGGGGTTAGCGTCCCCCCGGAACGCGGCCGGACGGCCCGCGGACCGGAGGCTACCGCGGAGTCTACTCTCCCCGGGGCAGGAGGATACGGAAGGCCGCCCCGGGCGATCCCGTCTCGGCCTCGAAGGATCCCTCCAGCTGGGAAACGAGGCTGCGGACCAACAGGAAGCCCAGCCCTTCCGCCCGGTCGACCTGGAAGCCCTCCGGAAGTCCGGGACCGTCGTCGGAGAACCTCACCTCCAGGGTTCCGTCCGAAGCGTGTACGGACAGCCGCAGGGCCAGGACGCTCCCGGGCCTGCGGGCGTACTTCAACGCGTTGGTGACCAGTTCGTTCACCGCAAGGCCGATCAGGGCCGCCTTCTTCGAGTTGACCTTGACCTCCTCGCGATTTACCTGAAGCTCCACGCCGCCCCCGTCGCGCGCGAAGGCGGAGGCGACGGACCGGCAGAGGTCTTCCAGGTAGGTCCCCAGGTCGATGTGGGCTACGTCCGACGACTTCAAGAGCTTGTCGTAGACCAGGGCCAGGGCCTGGATTCGGCTCTGGGACTCCTCGAAGAGGACCGCGTCCTCGGGATGCCGGACATGGTCGGAGGCGAGGGAAAGGAGGCTGGCGATCATGGCGAGGGTGTTCTTGACCCGATGCTCAAGTTCCCGGAAGAGAAGCTCGCTTTTGCGAAGGGAGGATTCCAGGGCCTCCCGGGCCCGGATCCGCTCCGTGGCATCCCGGGATACCCCCAGGACATGGGCGGGGGCACCCGATTCGTCATAGATGACCGATGTGGTGATCTCCACGGTCTTGACCGAGCCGTCCTTGCAGGGCTGGTCGTAGTAGTCCGTGATCGGCCCAGGCCGCACCCCCCGGCCCAGGGACTCGAGCCCCGCCCGGAGTTTGTCCATCGCCCTTCGGTAGGAATCCGGGGTCATGGAATCCCGCATGTCCTCAGCCAGGGCTTCCTCTACGGTGAGTCCCCGAAGGCGCTCGATGGAGGGGCTTATGAAATCGTAGGCCCTTTTCTTCAGGTCCCAGGTCCAGATGACGTCCCCGACATTCTCGGCCAGGAGACGGTACCGGGCCTCGCTCTGCTTTAGTTCCTCGCCCAGATCCCTGCGGCGGATGGACGCCAGGATCGTGGTCCGGACGCTGCCTGGGGGGTCGCTATCCAGGAAAAAGGAATGGATATCCGCCAGCCGATCGGCTATTCGGGTGTCCGCGAAGGATTCCGAGGAGAGGGCGGCCAACACCACGTCGCCCCGGGCCCGGAGTTCCTGCGGGAACCGCCATGTGCCGTGTAGAAACCGCTTGGCCAGGTCCGGAGAGGACATATCCAGGATCACGATTCCCCGGGGGACGTCCTCCTCCCGGGTGGCCCGGATCACCTCGAAGTCGGTTTCTGCCAGCACTCGCTCCAGACGAGGGTTCCCTTCGGGCGAGAAAAAAGTCAGCCGCCGCGGAATCTCCATTTTCTCAGTATGCCCCAATATCGGGGACCTGTCCAGCAGGAATCGTTCCGATTATTCCAGGACCGCCCGGATCCTGCGCACCCCGGCGCTGGAACTCTGCTCCTTTTGGATCACGAACTTGCCCAGGACCCCAGTGCGCTCCACATGGGGGCCTCCGCAGACCTCCTTGGAAAAATCTCCGATGGTGTAGACCTTCACGGTCTCCTCGTACTTCTCCCCGAACAATGCGATCGCACCTTCCGCCTTGGCGTCCTCCAGGCGTTCCATCTTCATGGAAACCGGGAGATCCCGTCGGATCTGCTCGTTCACGATCTCCTCGACCCTCCGGATCTGTTCGGGCGTCATCGGCGCGTCATGGGAAAAGTCGAAGCGAAGCCGTTCGGCGGTGATGTTGGAGCCCTTCTGGGCAACGTGGTCCCCCAGGACCACGCGGAGGGCCTTGTGCAGCAGGTGCGTGGCGGTGTGGTACTTTACCGCCGCCTCCCCGTGATCCGCGAGTCCCCCTTTGAAGACCTGCTCGCTCCCGGCCCGGGAGAGCTCCTGGTGCTTCTTGAAGGCCTCGTCGAACTCCGGCCGGTCCACGGTCATCCCGTTCTCGGCGGCCAGCTCCTCGGTCAGCTCTATGGGGAAGCCGTAGGTGTCGTAGAGCTTGAAGGCCAGGCGGCCGGACATGACCTTTCGGGGATTCTTGAGCAGGTTGGGGAGCATCTTCTCGAACTCGTGCTCCCCCTTCTGGAGGGTCTCCAAAAACTTGGTCTCCTCCTTGGCCAGCTCCTCCAGGATGCGGGCCCGGTTCTCCACAAGCTCCGGGTAGGGCTCGGCGTAGGTGGAGATCACGACCTGGGCGATCCCCGGGAGGAAGCTGCCTTCTATCCCCAGCTTGCGTCCGTGGCGCACCGCCCGGCGGATGATCCGCCTGAGGACGTAGCCCGCCCCAACGTTGGAAGGTGTGACGGCCTTGGGATCCCCCAGGATGAACGTGGAGGTCCGGGCGTGGTCCGCGATGATCCGGAAGGACCTGCCGGACTCGTCGTCCGCGTCATACGGCTTTCCGCAGGCCCGGCCGATGGCGGCCAGGACATCCGTGAAGGCCTCGGTGTCGTAGACGCTCTTCTTGCCCTGGAGCATGGCCACGGTCCGCTCGATGCCCATGCCCGTGTCCACGCAGGGGGCCGCGAGGGGGATGTAGCGGCCCTCGGAATCCTTGTTGTACTGCATGAAGACGTCGTTCCAGACCTCGAAGTACTTGCCGCAGTGGCAGCCCGGGCGGCAGTCCGGGCCGCAGGCGGGCTTCCCGGTGTCCACGAACATCTCGCTGTCCGGGCCGCAGGGGCCGGTCTCCCCGGCGGGGCCCCACCAGTTGTCCTCCCGGGGAAGGTAATGGATGCGTTCCTCGGGAATGCCCAGCTTCTTCCAGATCTCCGCGGACACGTCGTCCCGGGGAATGCCCTCCTCCCCGGCGAAGACCGTCACGGAGAGCTTTTCGGCGGGGATGCCCAGCCACCTCGGGTCCGTCAGGAACTCGAAGCTCCAGGCCAGGGCTTCTTCCTTGAAATAATCCCCCAGGGACCAGTTTCCGAGCATCTCGAAGAAGGTGAGGTGGCTGGGGTCGCCCACCGCGTCGATGTCCCCGGTGCGGATGCACTTCTGGTAGTCCGTGAGCCGCTTGCCCGCCGGGTGGGGTTCCCCGAGGAGGTAGGGTACCAGGGGGTGCATGCCCGCGGTGGTGAACAGAACCGTGGGGTCGTTGTCGGGAATCAGGGACTTGCCGGATATCTCCGCATGCCCCTTGGACTTGAAGAACTCTATGTACTTTCTGCGGAGTTCGTGGATGGTGATCATGGCCGGAGTGTAGAACAGCCCGGCGGCCCTGGTCAACCGCGGAGGGCCAGCGGCCCTTCCGAGCGGGACCGGGGTTCGGTCGGGGCACCGAACCGTCGCATCGAGACCGGCCGTCACTCCCCCGCGTCGGGGTTGCGCTCCCGGATCTGCTGGATCCGGGGCAGGATCTCGAAGAATATCTCGACCAAGGCCGGATCGAACTTGGTGCCCGCCATATACCGGAGTTCCGAGTAGACTTTGTCCTCGTCCCAGGGTTCCTTATATACGCGCTTGCAGATCAGCGCGTCGTAGACGTCCGCGATGGCGACGATCCGTCCCCAGAGGGGGATCTCCTCTCCCTTGCGGGGCCGGGGGGTCCCGTCCCTGCGCTTTTTGAGGATTCTCCCCGTGGAGGGATCCACCCAGCCCGGATAGCCGCCCTTTCCGTTCCAGTTCTCGTGGTGGGTCAGGGCCACCTCCGCGGCGATGGTGTCCAGATCGGACTGGGGGTCGTCGAAGAGCTTGGCTCCGTAGATGGTGTGGGTCTGCATGACCTTGTACTCATCCTCGGTGAACCGGGCGGGCTTTTTCAGAATCGTGTCGCTTATGCCTACCTTGCCCACGTCGTGGAGCATGGCGGCCAGCTTCAAAAGGTCCTTCTGTTTGTCCCGCTCCTTTTCCGGAATGCCCTGCTTGAACGCCCAGCGGTCGTAGATCTCCACGGCGTAGCCGGCGACGCGGTTGACATGGGCCCCCGTCTCCTTGGGGTCCCGCATCTCCGCCATCCGGATCATCCGCAGGATCATGGCCCGGGTCAGGTAGGCCCTCTGGAGGGCGACGGTGGCGTTGGACGCGAAGTGGGTGACCAGGATCTCGTCGTCCTTGCTGAAGGGGACCACATTCCCGGCCGAGTCCTTGGCGTTGATGACCTGGATGACCCCTAGGACCACGTTGTTCTGGGTCTTCAGGGGGATGGTCATCATGGAGGTGGTCTTGTACTTGGAGATCGTGTCGAACTTGGTGTCGTAGCTGAAGGGACAGCCCGGCGGCAGGTTGTAGACGTCCGGGATGTTCACGAACTCCCCGGTCTTGGCCACGTACCCGGAGATCGTCTTCTCGTTCACCGGGATCGTGAAGATGCTGTAGATGAGCTTCTCACCCGGGGGAAGGGCCTTCTGCTTGGTGTCGTTCTGGGAATACTTGATGGCGAGGGTATCGCCTTCTTTTATATAGATGGAGCCCGCGTCGGCGTTCACGACCCTGCGGGCTTCCAGCAGGATACGCTCCAAGAGCAGGTCATAGTCCCGGATCTTGTTGAGCTCCGAGTCGATCTGGATGATGGACTGGATGTCCGTGTGCTCTAGCGGCATCGCTCTCCGTTCCAAACCGCCCGGGACACTGCCCCGGGCGAACTCTGCGGCGTCTCCCTTACAGGATCGGCGGTTGGAAGGTCAAGCTGAAATTGTAACGGAAAATCGTCAGCCGCGCAATTGGAGTTTTTAGAATAAAATCAAATCGCCGCGTACTCCGCGAAGGATGCCTGCTCCCGGAGCTTGGACAAGGCCCGCTTTTCGATCTGCCGCACCGTCTCCGGAGAAATTCCCAGCTCCGAGCCGATCCGCTTGAGGGTATACTTCTCCCCGCCGAAGAACTCGAAACGGTAGAGCAGGATCCGCCGTTCCTTTTCCATGAGCAGTTCGAGCATGCTCAGGACCTTTTCCCGGGTGCATACTTCGTCGAATTGGCGGGAGGGTTCGTAGGTGCTGTCCTCCACGATGTCGATCACCGAACCGGAATCCTCCCCGTCCTCCGCGTCCAGGGATACCAGGCTGCCGGACATCTCCAAGATCGAGTTCACCGCGTCCTCGGACACCCGAAGGTCCCGGGCGATATCCGCGCTGGAGGGTTCGGTCTGCAGGGTCTGGGTCAGGGTGTTGTAGGTCCGCTGGATCCGCTTGAGGAGCTCCTCCTTGCGGTGCGGGAGCCGGATGGCCCTGCGGCTGTTGACCAGGGACCGCGTGATGGCCTGCTTGATCCACCAGGACGCGTAGGTGGAGAACCGGACGTTCCTGCGGTCGTCGAATTTCTCGGCGGCCTTGATGAGCCCCATGTTGCCTTCCTGGATCAGGTCGATCAGGGGAACGTCGTAGGCGGAAAAGGTGCGGGCGATCTTGACGACCAGCCGGAGATTGGCCTCGATCAGGCGTCCCCGGGCTTCCTCGTCCCCCGCCCGGATCCGCCGGGCCAGGGCCCGTTCCTCCTCCGCAGTCAGGAGGGGGATGGTCTTGATCTTGGCGTAGTACGACCGGAGACTGTCGTCCGTGTCGCCGCTTCGTGGTTTGTTCGTCGTGGTACTCATCGTACTATTAGATATGCAAGTTCCATGCCAACCTTAATTCGACTGGTGCCGTGTTTGTATTTATTTCTATTATATGGAATTATTGCCTCTATAGCGCGGCGGGGCTCAAAATTCAAGGTTGACCGTATATTTTTTTAGACTTTAGGCGATACTAGGCGTATGAAAAAGTACAATAAGAGGGACTTTAGGGTTAATTCGGGGAAGAAGCGTCGGCACCGGCGCGCTGGACGGTATGGGGGGTCTGGTCGGAAACGGGATACTCGCGAATGAAGGTAAACACGGCCAAGATTGTTATGACCACGATGACGAGTTTCCGCATAGAACCCTCCCGACCCTTACCGGATATTACCTTCGATCGGTCCGCGCGTCAATGAAGAGATACCCCTACTTCAGAAGCTTCAAGGGATCCACGGCGCTTCCCTTCTTGAACACCGAGAAGTGGAGATGGGGCCCCGTGCTGTACCCTGTCGTCCCGACGGCGCCCAGGATCGTCCCCTGCTGCACGGAGGCTCCGCGTTTTACCGAGACCTTGCTCAAGTGACCGTACAGGGTCTGGTAGCCCTCCGGATGGGTCAGGATCACATAGTTGCCGTAGATGGCGTTGTACCCCGTGTCCGCGACCCGGCCGTCCATCGCGGACCGTACGGGGGTCCCCTCCGGGGCTACGATGTCGATGGCGTTGTGGAACTGCCGGATCCCCGTAAAGGGGTTCGGGCGATACCCGAAGTAGGAGCTTAAGGGTCCCCGAACCGGCCAGGCCACCAGCTCCCCCAGGGCCTTTTTCAGGTCCGTAGCGGACATCCGGGCTCCGGGGATGAAGAGGGTCTGGCCCGGCCGGATGACCGCGGATCCCAAATCGTTGGCGTCCAGGAGGGCCGTGGGGGAGACTCCGTACCGGGACGCCAGGGAACCGACCGATTCACCCCGGGCGACTACGTGCACGATCCCGGATAGATTGGGGATCCTGAGCCGGGTGCCCGCCCGGATCCTGCGGGCGTCGGTGATTCCGTTCATGCTGATCAGAGTGTCCAGGTTGACACCATGGCGGGCGGCGATGGAGGAGAGAGCGTCGCCCGGGCGAACTACATAGGTGGAGACGGCCAGGGTCACGGGCAGGGGAGGCATTTCGAACCCCGGTCCGCCGTCCGTCTCGTCCCCGAGCTCGGGGGAAACGAAGCGGGAGAGGATCTCCCGGGAGGACGGCTCCTCGTGAAGGACCACCCGGGCGGGGGCGCGGTACCGAGCGGGGATGCCGCCCGCCGCCCCGAGGGACAGGAGGGCCGCGACTACGGCAGCAGCGGCGATCCCGGCGGTTCGAGCGGAATGCCCCGGGCGCGGAGCCGCGGCGCGGGGGGTCGATCCCGGGCCGTCCGATCCTTTGGCGGCTCCGACAAGAGGGAAGCGGGAAAACCTGCCCCGAGTGAACAGGGACAGCCTGCCTCGAACCGGGACGGTCCGGTTGCGCGGCGCAGGGGCCGGGGGGTTGAGGTGAACGGGTTTTCTCCGGGGGCTGACACGCTGCCGGCCGATGACGCTGTCCATATCCATGGCGTTCCATTTATCGACAAAAGCCGGACAGGGGATTATAGTAGGTCGCGCCGTGTCGAATGGAAACTCCCGGCCCGCACGCGCGGCCCCTCAGGACGGAGGTTGCCGTTCTCCCGATTCCGGAACCCGACTCCCCTCCGGGGGAGGGGCGCTTCTCACGGCCGTGGCCTTGGCCCTGGCGGTCAAGGTCTTCGCCGTGGATCTGGCGATCGTCGAGGGCCGGTCCATGGAACCCTTCGTATCCCGGGGCTCCCTGGTCCTGGTTCTCAAGTGCGCGTACGGGCTCAGGACCCCCGGCCGGGAGGGAACGTACTGGCTCCGCTGGGGGGATCCGGCACCGGGGGATACGGTCCTGGCCTACCCCCCCTCCACCGGGACCCGGGTGGTCAAGAGGGTCGCCTCCGAGGCGGCCTCCGGGGTTCCATACCCGGAGGGGCCGCGGGGGGCGCCGATCTTTCTCCTGGGGGACAATCCCCCGGAATCCCGGGATTCCCGGGAATACGGTCCGGTCGGCATGGACGACATAGCCGGCCGGGTGATCCGGCTCCGGCGCTGAGGCCCGGGGCGGAAATCGAAAGGTCCGATCGACGGGAATCACATGGAACGAAGGCACCTGAGGTACTGGACGGCCATCGCACTCCTCGCCGCCTTCGCCGCGATCGTGACGGCGCGGTACGCCAAACTCGCGTCCGAAGGCCCCTCCCCCGCCTCCGCCAAGCCCCCGGAAGTCGTGCGGGGATCCATCCTGGACCGGAACGGCCGCCCCCTGGCGGTGGATACGAACCTCTACAACATCGCCGTCTGGCGGCCGGAACTGGACAAGGAGCTCTGGACAGAGGACGCGGCGGAGCTGGAACGGCTTCTGGAGCTGGAGCCCGGCTCCGTCCGCCGGACCGTGGAAACGAGCCGGGCGGACTTTATGTACGCCGTCAAGCGAATACCCGCCTCCCGGGCCCTGGAAGTCCAGGAGCTCAAGCGGCGCCGGGGTCTCTCGGGCTTCATCGTGGAGAAGGTCCACGGCCGGCTCTACCCGGAGCGGACCCTGGCCAGCCACGTGGTGGGTTTCGTGGGGAACGACCACTACGGGCTGGGGGGAATCGAGGCCAAGTACGAGAACGAGCTGGCCCCCCGGGCCGCGGCGGGGGAGAACGGGGGGATAGTCTACGGCAACCAGGTGATCCTGACCTTGGATGCGGACGCACAGTACCTCCTGGAGAGGATCGCCAGGAAGGCCTGGCAGGACAACGGCGCCGAGGCCGTCATGCTCCTGGCCCAGAGGGCGTCCACGGGGGAGATACTGGCCTACGTCTCCATGCCGGACTTCGACCCAAACGATTTTCTGGCTTATCCCGAAACCGCCTGGTCCGACCGTCCGGCCCTCTACGCCTACGAGCCCGGTTCGGTGTTCAAGGTCTTCAGCATGGCGGGGATCATGGAGCTCGGAGCCATCGACGAGCGCTCGGCCTTCTACTGCGACGGAGCCTACGAACGGGTCGTATCGCCGGAGGAAACCATCCGGATCCGCTGCCTGGGAAACCACGGACGGGTAACGGTCACGGAGATCCTGAAATACTCCTGCAATTCCGGCGCCGGCCAGGCGTCGGACACGGTATCCGCCCTGGACTTCTACGATATCCTCCGGGAGTTCGGCTTCGGGATGCGCACCGGCCTTCCCCTGCCCGGGGAGAGTCCGGGATCCCTGAGGGATCCCAAGACCTGGTCCCTCCGGTCCAAGCCCACCATAGCCATGGGGCAGGAGCTCCTGGTCACGGCGGCCCAGATGACCGCGGCGGCCGGTGCCATCGCCAACGGGGGGGTGCTCATGAAGCCCCGGCTGGTCAGCCGGGTCCTGGCCCCGGACGGCAGCACCGTCTCCGAGGAACCCGCCCAGCCGGTGCGCCGGGTCCTGTCCCCGGAAACCGCCCGCAAGATACTGACCGCCATGGAAGCCGCGGCCGGCGAAGCCGGCACGGGCCGTCGGGCGGCCGTTTCCGGGGTTCGGCTGGCGGTGAAGACGGGAACCGCCCAGATGATCGACCCCGGAACGGGTCGGTACTCGGACAAGGACTTCATCGCCTCCTGCCTGGGCATCTTCCCCGCCGACGCCCCGGAGATCGTCCTCTACCTGGCCATCGTAAAACCCCGAGGGGAATCGACCTTCGGCGGCCGGATCGCGGCGCCGGTGATCGGTGAAGCCGCGGACAGCCTCATAACCCTGTACGGCCTGGCCCGGGGATCCACCCCCACCCTGAGCCACTCGGGCAGGATTGTCCTGACCAAACCCGCCCCGGTCCAGATCGGCCCGACGATGCCGGACCTTATAGGCACACCCAAGCGGCTCCTCCTGCCTCTCCTGACCCGGACGGATCTGGAGCTCAGCATCGAGGGGGACGGCTACGTGGTTTCCCAGGACCCGCCCCCCGGGACACCCGTACACCCGGGCGCCAAGATCCGGCTGGTGTTGGAATGATCCCCTCCGCCGCGGATACTCCCGGCACCCCTCCCTCCGGGTTCCGGGATGGGAACCTCCGGACCCTGGGGCGGCGGTTTCCGGAACTTGAACGGCTGCTCAGAGACTCCGTGGCGGCGAACCTCGAAGCCTTCCGGACCCCGACGGGGCACCCGACGGCCCGGGCCGGGGGTCGTCTCCTTCATTCCCGCTACGACCCCGCGGGGGAGGCCCGGAAGGCTGCCGCCGCGGCCGCGGCTTCCGGAGCGGATACCCTGGTGATCCTGGGGCCGGGGCTCTTCTACGCGGTCGAGGCGGCTCTGAACGAGAACCCCGGGGTCCGGGTGGTCGCGGCCTCCGCGGATCCCTCCTTCCTGGCCGCCTGCCTGGATCTGCGGGACCTTCAAGGCCCGCTCGCGGACGAGCGGCTTTCCATCCTGGCCGGGGGCCCCCCGGAGGGCCTCCTCTGGATCTTCGAACGCCTGGGAACCCGGAGGATCCGGATCCTGGAAAACAAGGCGGAGGCGGAGCTGTGCCCGGACTGGTACGGCCGGGCCGGAGCCGTCCTGGCTCGCTGGGAGTCGAAAGAAGCCGTCAACTCCGCCACCCTTAAGCGCTTCGGACGCCTTTGGGTACGGAACCTGGCCCGAAACCTGGACGAGATCCCCCGCCGCCCCGGGGTCGCCGGATTGGAGGGCCTATTCAGGGGAATTCCCGCCCTGGTCGCCGCCGCCGGACCCAGCCTGGACGAGGTCCTTCCCCTCCTGCCGGCCCTGCGGGAGCGGGCCGTCCTGGTCTGCGTGGACACGGCCCTCCGGAGCGTCCTGCGGGCCGGGATCGAGCCGGACTTCCTGGTCGTGGTGGATCCCCAGTACTGGAATTCCCGCCACCTGGATCGCTGCCGCGCCGCCCGATCCGTCCTGGTCACGGAAGCCGCCGTCTGGCCCTCGGTCCTCCGGATGCCCTTCGCCTCGGTGCGGCTCTGCGCGTCCCTGTACCCCCTGGGGACCTTCGCGGAGGGCCGGGCGGGGGGCTCCAAGGGCAAGCTGGGAGCCGGGGGCTCCGTGGCGACCACGGCCTGGGACTTCGCCCGGGTGATCGGCTGCAGTCCGATCTACATGGCGGGCCTGGACCTGGGCTTCCCCGGGGGACGAACCCACGCCCGGGCCAGCCGTTTCGAACAGAAAGCTTTGGCCGAGGGCCGAAGGCTCCGCCCGCCGGCTACGTTCCTGTACGAGGCCTACGCGGGCGCCCGGCCCCGGGAAGCCCGGGCCAACGACGGCGGCACGGTCCGCACCGACGAGCGCCTGGCCCTGTACTCCTGGTGGTTCGAGAGCCGAATGCTCCGCCACCCCGAGTGCCCTACCCGGAACCTCTCCTCCAGGGGGCTGGCCATCCCGGGCATGCCCTTCGAGCCCCCGGAGGCCCTCCTGTCCCGGCCCCCCGCCCGGGATCGCGTCGAGGAGGCGCTGGAAACCCTGAGACTAGAGGAGGGGACGTCCGCGGGCGGAGACACGGCTCCCTCGGACGCCCGAAGCCGGATCCTGGGACTCCTTTCGGACCTGGAAGCCAAGGCGGGAAGCGCCCTGGACATAGCGGCCCGGGCCCGGAGGGTCGCCCGGGAAGGCCGGGATCCCTCGGAGGCCCTAAGGCTCCTGGACCGGGCCGACCGGGACCTCCTGGAAAACGAGGCCAAGGAGATCGCGGGCTTTTTGCTTCCCGACTTGGATAGCCTGCTGGGCAGGCCTGCCCGCACCCTGGAAGAGGCCCTGGAACGGTCCGAGGCGGTCTATCGGGAGATCCGGGACTCCGCGGCCTACCACCGGAAGATCCTATCCTAAAACATCCCGGATGACCCGCATCCAGTTCCCTCCCAGGACGGCACGAACTTCCTCCGGCGCGTAGCCCCGGTCCAGGAGGGCCTCGGTCAGCCGGGGGAACTCCGAGCAGTCCTTGAGGACGATCCCGTTCTTGTCCTGGTAGCCGTCGAAGTCCGACCCCAGCCCCACATGGTCCACCCCGATCACCGATACCAGGTGGTCCAGGTGATCCAGGAACCGGGACAGGCTCACCGTGTCCGGAACCTCGTCCACGAAGCTTCCCGCGAAGGTGAGCGCCACGAGCCCCCCCGTATCCGCTATGCCCTCCGCCTGGGGGTCCGTCAGGTTGCGCCGGTGGTCCCGGACCGCCCTGGAGTTGGAGTGGGAGGCGACGACGGGCCGCCGCGCCACGGCGAGCAGGTCCTGGAGAGCCTCGTCGGAGAGGTGGGAGGCGTCCACGATCATGCCCAGCCTCTCCATCTCGGCGACGACCCTCCGGCCGAAGTCCGTAAGCCCCCCGGACCCTTCCGCGGCGGCTCCCCGGCCCAGGGCGTTGCGACGGTTCCAGGTAAGCCCCAGGAGGCGCACGCCCCGGTCGTAGAAGTCCCGCAGTCCGGACAGGCTTTCCCCGATCGCCTCTCCCCCCTCGATGCCCAGGAAGGCGGCCAGCCCGCCTTGCGCCTTGGCCTCAAGGACGTCCCGGGCGGAGAGGGCGAGCCGGACCCGATCCGAGCGGCTGAAGAGATCCTCCATCGCCGCGAGCATCCGGAGCGTGTGTGCGGGGGCGTCCCGTACGTATCCGTCGTCGGTGAACAGGGCGAAGAACTGGGCGGTCACCCCTCCTTCAAGCAGCCGGGGGATGTCCGCGTGCCCCCGGCTTCCCCGGACGGCCAGGTCCCGGGGCTCTTCGACCCGGCCGTCGAAACCGAAGCCAAGGAGCTCCAGGACCGAGTCGCAGTGTCCGTCCACCACCACGGCATCCCGGTGGAGCGCGAGGGCCTCGGGCCTCACGAGAGGAGCTCCCGGGCCGTCAGGTCCTCGAAGGTCTCCCTGCGCACCGAGAGCCGGGCTTTCCCGCCCCGGACCAGGACCATGGCCGGCCGGGGCAGGCGGTTGTAGTTGCTCGCCATGGAGTGGGTATAGGCCCCGGTGGTGAACATCGCCAGGACGTCCCCGGGCCGGGGGTCCTGGAGAGGGATGTCCCGGATCAGGATGTCCCCGGATTCGCAGCACTTTCCCGCGACCGTCACAACCCGGTCCCGGGGGGCGTCATGCCGGTCCGCGACGGTCGCCTCGTACTCGGCCCCGTACAGGGCGGGGCGGATGTTGTCCGGCATGCCTCCGTCCACCCCGACGTAGGTCCGCACTCCCGGGATCTCCTTGACGGAACCTACGGTGTACAGGGTGATCCCCGCCTCCGCCACGATCCAGCGGCCGGGTTCGATGCCTACCCGCGGCATCGGCAAGCCCGACTCGGCGCAGAGGTTCCGGAGGTCCTCCATGAGGGCGTCGGTATAGTAGGCCAGGGGCTCCGGCTTGTCCTTGCCCGTATACCGGGTCGCGAAGCCCCCTCCCAGGATGAGTTCCCGGGTTTCGAGCCCGTAGCGTTCCCGGACTTCCGCGGCCAGGCCCGCCACGATCCGCAGGGCCTTCCGGTGGGACTCGTTGGAGAAAATCTGGGAGCCCACGTGGAAGTGGAAACCCCGGAGCTCCACCCCCGCCATTCCCAAGGCCGCGCCGATGTATTGGTCCCGAACCGAAGGATCCAGGGGGATGCCGAACTTCGAGTCAAGGTCTCCCGTGGACATGTACTGGTGGGTATGGCTGTCCACCCCCGGGGTAACCCGGAAGAGGATGGGCGCCCGGATCCCCCGGGACCGCGCTTCCCGGTCCAGGATCTCCAGCTCGGTCCGATTGTCCACGATGAGCCGTCCAACCCCTGCGTCCAGGGCCATGCGGATCTCCTCGGGGGTTTTCGAATTGCCGTGGAAGTGGATCCTCTCCGGGGGGAAGCCCGCCTTGAGGGCCGCGTAGAGTTCCCCGCCGGAGACTACGTCCAGGTCCAGATTTTCCGAAGCGACGATGCGGCATACGTCCAGGGTCTGGAGGGCCTTGGAGGCGTAGGCCGCGGAGGTCCCCGGCCAACGGTCCAGGAAGGTCTCCCGGAGCTCCCGGATCCGGCCTCGAATACGGTCCTCCGAAAGGACGTACAGGGGAGTCCCGAACTCCCGGGCCAGTTCCAGGACGTCGCAGCCGTCGAAGTGAAGGTGAGCCATCGCCCGCCCCTACAGCACGAAGAGGAAGAAGGTGAGGATGTCCTCCCACTTCCTGCTCCGGAAGCCGACCTCCGAGGGGGACACCAACTTGGCTCCCGGGTAGTACGAGGCCCGGTAGGCCCGATAGTGTTGCTTGTAGACGATGGAGACCTCGAAGGAATCCGGAAGGGGGAAGCGCAGCGTTTCCGGATCCGCGGAAAGGGCTGAAGCCGCCGCGGCCTTGATCCGCTCGGCCGCTAGGTCCGGGTGTATCGAGACCGACCCGCTTCCGATTCCCTCCGAGACCGGGACGGTTATGATGTTCGGGTTGTATTCCTTGGCGGTTTCACAGAGCTCCCGGTCCCCGGTCAAGAGCAGGACCGGCACCCCCATGGAGGCGGCGGTATACGCGTTGATCACGAACTCCGAGACGGGTCTTCCGTTGATCCGGAGCTCCTGCACGTTCAGGTCCATGGTATGGGACAGGGGATTGCCTCCGCTGCCGGCCATGGAGTGGTATCCGATGAAGAAGACGCCGTCAAAGCTGGAGTCGAAGCCTCCCATCATGACCAGGGGATCCCGGGTCCAGGAGCGGAGGATGCAGGCGTTCCGGGGCAGGGCCGAGGGATCGATGGACCTTCCCGAACCGTGGGCGTCCTTGACCAGGACGTCCGTCACCCCCGCGTCCAGGGCCGCCTCGCAGGCGGCCCGAACTTCCCGGGTCATTTGGGCCCGGAAATACGCGGACTGGAAGTCCCCGGTGTCCGTTTCCTTCCAGTCGACGATGCCGCTGACGCCCTCGATGTCCGCGCTGATATAAAGCTTGTTCACGATTCCCTCTCCTCCTCGGTGTAGATCCGCGGAACCCTCTTGTTGACCGCGCAGGTGATTTCATAGTCGATGGTCCCCAGCATGTCCGCGACCTCCCCGACCGCCGGCCCCCCGGGGCCGAAGAAGGTGGCCGTGTCCCCTTCGCGGACCTCCGGAAGCTCCGTCACGTCCGCCATGCACTGGTCCATGCAGACCCTGCCCACGATGGGAGCCCGGCCGGTCCGGAAGCCCACAAAGCCTCGGTTGGACAGGGCCCGGAAGACCCCGTCCGCGTACCCCAGGGGCAGGACCGCCAGCCGGGTCGTCCGGGCCGCCCGGAAGGTCCGGCCGTAGCTCACGGTGGTTCCCGCCGGCACGGTCCGTGTCTGGACTACCCGGGCGCGTAATGCCATGGCCGGCTCGAGGTTCCCGAGGCTCTCCCGTTCCGTCGAGGCCCGGAGCCCGTACACGGAGATCCCGGGCCGGGCCATGTCCAAGCGGGCTTCGGGCAGGAACAGTAGCCCCGCGGAGTTGGCCATGTGGCGCAGGGGGATCCGGATACCCGAATCCTCGATGCGGGCCAGGACGGATCGGTATAGGGCCAGCTGTTCCCGGGAGAACTCGGGATCCGCGGCGTCGGAGGCCGCGAAGTGGGAGAAAACCCCCTCGAGCTCGAGCCCCGGCAAAGCCGCGATCTCCCGGGCCGCTCCCGGCGCCTCGTCAGGATGTATGCCCAGGCGGGACATCCCCGTGTCGACCTTGAGGTGGACCCGGGCT
>JAAYUR010000301.1 GCA_012517645.1 Treponema sp. | reverse complement strand
TCGAGAAGGCGATCGAGCTGGGAGCCGAGGACGCGGACGCCTACAACGAGCTGGCCATCTGCCTCCTGGAACTCGGGGAATACCGGGAATGCCGCAGGCGCCTGGAAGCCGCCCTCCGCCTGGAGCCGGACAACGTCAAGATCGTCTCCAACCTGGGCACCTTGGCCCTGAAGCAAGGACGGCCGGATGAGGCCGAGAGGTTCTTCCGCACGGCCCTGGAGCTGGACCCCCGGGACCCCCTGGCCCGCAGCCTCCTGGAGTCCCTGGGGGCCGGCGATGGAAGCGAAGGATAGGTCCGGAACCCCCGGACCGGCCCCGCGCCCGCGCCGCCGGACCGACGAGCTTTTGCGCAGGGCCCGCCGCGCGGAAACCCGGCCGGAGCTGCCGGACCCCGAGGAACTCGCCGGACTGCTCTTAAGGGCCTCCGAGATCCAGGCCTCCTTCGATCCCGGAATCCGTCCCCGGAAGGACTCGGGCGCCCCGGGCGGCCTGATCCTGGTTCCCGAAGACCTCCCCGTCCTAGTCCTGCCGGATCTGCATACCCGGGCGGGCCTCCTCAGGCGGGCCTTGACCTGGAGACCCCCGGAGGGCTCCCGCAGCATCCTGGAACTCCTGGACGACGGCGGGGTCTTCCTCCTTCTCTTGGGCGATCTATTCCATTCGGAGGACCCCGAGGCCCCGGCCCGTTGGGAGCGGGCCTACCGGGAAGCCCGGACGGGGTTCCGAACCCGAGCGGCCATGGACGAGGAGATGGCCCGCGCCCTCTCGGCCCTGGAGATCCTCCTGAGGATCCTTACCCGGGCGCCCGGCCGGGTCGCCTGCCTGAAGGGCAACCACGACAATTCCCGGAACCGGGAGGGCGGGGGGGATCACGGGTTCTACAAGTTCGCCGATGAAGGTGCCCAGTGCGCGGCCTGGCTCGAGTCCTTCGCTCCCCCGGAGGTACGGGATGCCCTGGTCTCCTTCGAGGAGTCCCTGCCCCTGGCCGCCCGGGGGCACCGGTTCGCCGCCAGCCACGCGGAGCCCGCCTTCTCCCTGGCGGAGGAGGACATCATCCGGGCATCCCCGGAAGTGGTGGAGGCCCTGACCTGGACCGCGAACGGACAGGCCCGGCCCGGATCCGTGAGGGACACCCTGGCCGCCCTGCTCGGCCCGGGAGCCGTCGAATCCGGGGCGCGTTGGATCTCCGGACATAGGCCGGTGCAGGGACGCTACGCGCTCCGGGCGGAGGGCCTGCTCGTCCAGATCCACGCCCCCTTCCGGTTCCAGGGAGCCTGGGTCCGCCCGGACAGACCTTTGGACCCGGAGACGGATATCCTGGACCTTTGATCGGGGATGGGGTCGAGGTCCCGGTCCGGCCCGCGTCCCCGCCTCCGTTAGGTACTCCCGATTTTCCGTCCACCGATCACTGTTTACCGACCCCCGCCCCTTGTCGTATCATACTCCCCATGGCTGGTTCGAAACGCGGCTCTCGCTCTTCCTCCTCCAAATCCGGATCGGGAACCGGGTGCCTGATATGGCTGATCGCGCTGTGCGTGGTCTTCGTCCTGATCTTCGTCAACCTGGGCAGGATCCGGCAAACCCTGGAATCCACGAAATTCCTGGATATCGTCTCCAACAAGGGCGGCCAAAAGCCCGCGACCCCGGCTCCATCCCCTGTCGCTCCGGCGCCCCGGGTGGACGACGAACCCGCCGGCAAGCCCCAGGAAAAGCCCGCCGGCGGAAAGGACGCCGTGACCGTAGGGCCCGGCTCCAAGCCTGCCCCCGTCGAATCCCCCGGTACGGAGGCCCCCGCGGCCAAGCCCCCGGAAACCCGGCCGGACAAGCCCGATGCCGCCAAGACTCGGACCGCCTCCCTCTACTTCGTCCGGATCGACGGGGACGGGGTCATCGCGCGCCAGGAGGTGAAGCGCACGATACCGGCCACGGACTCGCCCCTCACGGACGCGATCACATCCCTGCTCAAGGGCCCCGGGGAGGAGGAGCTTCGAAAGGAGCTGATCACCCTGATTCCCCAGGGCACCCGGCTCCTGTCCGCCCAGGTCCGCGGGACCACCGCGTACCTGAATTTTTCCGAAGCCTTCATGTACAACTCCTACGGCATCGAGGGCTACGCAGGCCAGCTCAAGCAGGTGGTGTGGACGGCCACCTCTTTTCCGACCGTGCAGGACGTCCAGATCCTGGTGGAGGGCCAGCGCCGGGATTTCCTGGGAGGCGAGGGCGTCTACATAGGCCAGCCCCTCTCCCGGAATTCGTTCTGACGGTCTTCCGCAGGGTCCGATGCTCCGGAAGTTCACCGCGATCGAGGCTTTTTAACAAACGAGGCTCTTTCAAAACTCCCTGAGTTTTGAAAAGGCAACCTTGAAATCCGCGATCGGGCGCGGCGGTTGCAACGCGACGGCAGGCCCTCGCAAAAACGATTTCAAAAAATCACCGACCTTTGAACCTGGTTCAATCTTCGTACCACCGGGAATGGCGCATCCTTGCGGCTCCCGGATTTCGATGCTAGAATCATTCCATCGGCGGCATCCCCCGCCGCCCGCCCTGTCCAAGGAGGACACCCTGAAATCTACAGCCCTTCACGATTGGCACGCGGCCCGGGGCGCCAAGATGGCGCCCTTCGCGGGGTACGAGATGCCCATGACGTACCCCACCGGAGCCGTCGAGGAACACCTGATAACCCGCCGCTCCGTGGGACTTTTCGATATCGACCACATGGGCCAGATCGAAGTATCCGGACCGGGGGCGGACGAGTTCGTCTCCCGCATGGTGAGCGCCAAGGTCCTGGACATGAAGGACGGGGACGCCCGATATTCCCTGCTCCTGGACGAGTCGGGAGGGGTGACGGACGATCTCTTCATCTACCGGCTTCCGGGAACCTGGTGGATCGTCGTGAACGCCTCCAACCGGGAGACCGACTTCGACTGGTTCCGGAGAAAGGCCCCCGCGGGGGTCAAGGTCGAAGACCGGTCCGACGATACCTACATGATCGCGGTCCAGGGTCCCCGGGCGATCGAGCTTTTGGGAGCGGCCGCCGACTTCGACGTCCCCGGCATGACGCGCTTCACCAGTGCCCGGGGTACCTTGTTGGGGGTCCCCTGTCTGGTCGGCCGGACCGGCTATACCGGCGAGGACGGGGCGGAGCTTTTCTTCCCCGCCGAGGACGCCCTCAAGCTCTGGGAAGGTCTCTTGGCCCTGGCCGCCCGGAAGGGCATCGAGGCTGCGCCGATCGGGCTTGCGGCCCGGGATTCCCTTCGCTTCGAAGCCGGGATGCCCCTTCACGGACACGAGATTTCCCCCCAGATCAATCCCGTAGAGGCGGGATTCAAGTGGGCCTGCGACTTGGATAAGGATTTCGTGGGCAAGAAGGCGGTCGTGGATCTCGCGGAACGCGGTCCGTCCCGGAAGCTGGTCGGTCTGGACGTGACCGGGGGGGTTCCTCGGGAAGGGTACGAGGTGCAGGCGCCGGACGGCCGGATCGTCGGCCGATGCGTGGCGGGCATGTTCTGTCCTTCGGTCAAGAAATACGCGGCCAACGCGTTCGTCGCGCCGGAGTTCTCCAAGATCGGAACGCCCCTGGCCGTCGTGATCCACGGAAAGCCCAAGGCCGCCGTCGTCGTCAAGCGTCCGCTGTACGTTCCGACGTACCGGCGCTAGTATATTGAACCGATTTCTGACATAGCCACCGTTTGAAATCGGCGTTGCGATTGCCCGCGGTCGCGTTGCGACCGCTGCGAAGGATCGCAGATTCCAAGGTAACTTTATCAAAACTCCGGGGAGTTTTGATAAAGCCTCTGTTTTCACTATATTCGAAGGAGATGATATGAAGATCGACGCCGCCGCCCGATACCGCAGTTCCCACGAATGGGCCCGCAAGGAAGGTTCTCTGATCGTGGCCGGAATTTCCGACCATGCCCAGGAATCCCTGGGGGATATCGTGTTCGTGGAGTTTCCCGAGATCGGGAAGACCCTCAAGCAGGGACAGAGCTTCGGGGTGATCGAATCGGTCAAGGCCGCCTCGGACCTGTACATGCCCATGGGAGGCAAGATCGTCGCGGTCAACGACGCCGTCGGAGGGGACCCTTCGGTGGTCAACAAGGATTGCTACGGGGCGGGCTGGCTGATCAAGTTCGAGCCGACCGATCCGTCCGAGTGGGACGGACTTCTATCCGCCGCGGAGTACGAGAAGGAAGCCGCCGCGAACTGATGCCGGCCCGCCAGGCCGCGGGATCTCCGGGACGGCCACCGTTCCCCCTCCCGTCGGTCGGTCCGCGATCACGGCCCCGCGGGGCCGCAAGGAGTGAATCGTGCCGTTTATACCCAATACGGAGTCCGACCGCCGGCAGATGCTGGAGGCCGTCGGAAAGCCGTCCGTGGAGTCCCTGTTCGAGGACATCCCCAAACACCTGCGCTATCCCAAGCTGGACCTCCCCCCCGCCCTGTCGGAGATGGAGATCCTCCGGGAAGTCGAAGCCCTGGCCGCGAAGAACCTCTCCTCCTCGACCTGCGCCTGGTTCCTCGGGGCGGGGGCGTACAATCACTTCATACCTTCCCTGGTGCCCGCCCTGGCGAGCCGCGGTGAGTTCCTTTCGGCCTATACCCCCTATCAACCGGAAGTCTCCCAGGGCACCCTGCAGGCGATCTTCGAGTACCAGAGCATGGCGGGTTCCCTCTTCGGGGTGGAGGCCATGAACGCCTCCCACTACGACGGGGCCACCGCCCTGGCCGAGGCCGTCCTGATGGCCTTGAGAAACTCCCCGGGCCGGGAGACGGTTCTTCTGCCCGCCGCCCTGCACCCGGAGTACAAGGACGTCATCCGCACGTACCTGGAACCCCAGGCCGCGAAGATCCGGGAGTATTCCGGGTCTCCCTCGGCCGCGGCGGCTTCCCTCGACCCATCGGTTTCCTGTCTTGTGGCCGCCTATCCCGACTTCGAAGGCCGGGTCCATGATCTCGCGGGGGTCGCGGACTCGGTCCACGCCGCGGGCGCCCTGCTCATCGTCCACTCGGACCCCATCCTCCTGGGTCTCTTCAAGAGCCCCGGAGAGCTGGGGGCGGACATCGTCACCGCCGAGGGCCAGGCCCTGGGGAACGCCATGAACTACGGCGGGCCCTTCCTGGGCATGATGGGGGCCGCGGCCAAGTTCGTCCGCAAGATGCCCGGCCGGATAGCCGGCCAAGCCTCGGACGCCCAGGGGCGGCGGGGCTTCGTCCTGACCCTCTCCGCCCGGGAACAGCACATCCGCCGGGAGAAGGCCCTGTCCAACATCTGCTCCAACCAGGGCCTTGTCATGCTCCAGGCCTGCATCTACCTGGCGACCCTGGGAAAGCAGGGTCTCCGGAAGGTCGCCGAGCTCTGCTGGCACAAGGCCCACTACGCCGCCTCCGAGATAGCCAAGCTGCCGGGGTTCTCGGTCCCCAAGGACACCTTCTTCAAGGAGTTCGTGGTCAAGACGCCCATTCCAGCCCAGGAAATCTACGATAGGCTTTCCCGGCGCTGCGTGGTGCCCGGACTGCCCCTCTCCCGGTACTGGCCGGACCGAACCCATGAGCTCCTGGTCTGCGTGACCGAGATGAACACCAAGGACCAGATCGACCTCCTGGCCGCGTCCCTCAAGGAGGCAAGCAAGTGAACCTTCGACCCGAACCCCTCGCCTACGAGCTCTCCGTGCCCGGGCGCTGCGGCGCCGCCCTGCCGGAACCGGACGTTCCCGAGACCCCCTTTCCCGCAGGCCTCTTGCGGGGCGATCTTCCCCTCCCGGAGATCGACGAGCTGACCGCGGTCCGGCACTTCACCCGGCTGTCCCAGAAGAACTACTCCATCGACACGGAGTTCTATCCGTTGGGCTCCTGCACCATGAAGTACAACCCCAAGGTCAACGAGGCGGCCGCCGCCCTGCCGGGCTGGCGCACGACCCACCCCCTGGCGGGGGCGGAGTTCTCCCAGGGCGCCCTGGAGCTGATGTACCGGCTCCAGGCCATGCTGGCCGAGATCGGCGGCTTCAAGGCGGCCAGCCTCCAACCCGCCGCGGGGGCCCACGGGGAGCTGGCGGGGGTCCTGATGATCCGCAAGTGGCACCGGGACCGGGGCGACTCCAAGCGCGTCAAGATGCTGATCCCCGACTCCGCCCACGGCACGAACCCCGCCACCTGCTCCATGGTCGGCTTCGAGACCGTCACGATACCCAGCGCCGCCGACGGAGGCGTGGACCTCAGGGCCCTGGAATCCGCCCTGGACGACACCGTGGCGGGCATCATGATCACGAACCCCAGCACCCTGGGCCTCTTCGAGCGGAACATCGAGAAGATAGCCCAGCTTGTCCATGCCGCGGGAGGCCTGGTGTACGGCGACGGGGCCAACCTGAACGCCATCACCGGGATCTTCCGCCCCGGGGACGCGGGCATCGACGTCATGCACTTCAACCTGCACAAGACCTTCTCCACCCACCACGGGGGCGGGGGACCGGGTTCCGGCATGGTCGCCGCGGGAGAGCGCCTGGCGGAGTACCTGCCGGGTCCCGTGGCGGTCAAGAAGGACGGGCGCTTCGACATGGCCATGCCGAAGGCGAGCATCGGCCGCCTCAAGGCCTTCCACGGCAACTTCGGCGTCCTCGTGCGGGCCTACACCTACATCCGCATGCTCGGGGCCCCGGGTCTCCGGCGCCTGGCGGAGACCGCGGTGCTCAACGCCAACTACCTCAAGGCCAAGGTCGAGAAGGTCTACCCCCTGAAGTACGGCCGGGGCTGCATGCACGAGTTCGTGGCCATGGGGACCGTGGCCGAGGGGGTCCACACCCTGGACATCGCCAAGCGCCTTATCGACTACGGCTTCCATCCGCCCACGATCTACTTCCCCCTCATCGTCCCCGAGGCCCTGATGATCGAGCCCACGGAGACGGAGAGCAAGGAGACCCTGGACGCCTTCGCGGACGCCCTGCTGAAGATCGCCGAGGAGGCGCGAACCGACCCGGATCTGCTGCATTCCGCGCCCCACGTCACCCCCGTGGGACGCCTGGACGAGGTGGCCGCCGCCCGGTGCCCGATCCTTTGTTACAGAGGCTGATTCTATCGAAAGGTCTTGAACCACAGAGACACAGAGGCACAGAGGGATTCCGTACTTGGAACCATAGATCGGACAGGATGCACAGGATAAAGAGAGGATGAACAAGATGAAGATATGGATGTGGGGATCCCCCTAGTCCATATCTCGTCCAGCCAGGGTTCAATCCTGTCCGATCCTCGTTCTCTCCGTTCTCTCCGTGCCCTCCGTGGCGATTCGAGAAAGCGTGCGCCGGGTCCGCCCCGGCGCTTTTCTTTTTCCTCGGTTTGCAGTAATATACCCCAGGGGGGTATATTACTGCCCCAAAGGAGATACACGTGAAAAAGATCGTGACGATAGAGGGCATGAGCTGCGGCCACTGCGTGATGCGGGTCAAGAAGGCCCTGGAGGGAGTCCCCGGGGTGACCAAGGCGGATGTGGACCTCATCAAGGGCGAGGCGGTGGTGGAAGGCGAGGGCTTCGGAGCACCCCAGCTCGAGGGCGCCGTGAACCACGCGGGGTACAAGGCCGTGAAGGTGGTGCCGTAAGGGCGGACGGTGGACTGGGGAACCAAGTGACCCCAGAGTCGCGGCCGGTTCATACGATATAGCGTTGCCCCCCGCCGCGGACTGATGTCATTCCCGTTTACTGTTCACCGTTTACCGATTACACTTCTCTCAGGAGGTCCCCCATGCCGCTTCGCCGCCGTATCGGATCCACCGCCTCGGAGGAACGACTGGAGCGCCTGATCGAGGAGCGCCTGAAGCCGGGTTCCGACCGGGAGAGGATCGACGGCCGGATCTGGGACCTCTTCGGGGAGGACTGGGCGGTGATGTTCACCGACCTCTCGGGGTTTTCCCGGAACGTGGCCAAGTTCGGGATCATCCACTTCCTGCAGACCATCTACGAGAGCGAGCGCATCCTGGTCCCGGTCCTGGAGGACAACGACGGCATCCTCCTCAAGACCGAGGGGGACAGCATGCTGGTGATCTTCCGCAACCCGGTTAAGGCCCTGCACGCGGCGGTCGAAATGCAGGGGGCCTGCTCCGCGTACAACGCGACCCGCCCGGATGAGGAGAAGGTCTTGCTCTGCGTGGGCCTCGGGTACGGAAAGATGCTCCGGATCGGGGACGCCGACGTCTTCGGCCGGGAGGTCAACGCCTCCAGCAAGCTCGGCGAGGACGTGGCCAAGGCCGGGGAGATCCTGGCCACCGACGCGGTCCGGCGGGCCGTGATCGGTCAGCCCTTCGAGTTCCGGGAGCTCGAGGATACCCCCGCCGGCGTCGGGAAGGCGTGGAAGCTTGTGTACGGTGGTCCGTGAACGGTGGCCGGTGGTCGGAAGGGCGTTCCGACTGCGGCCGGATCATCCGCTATAGCCTAGCCGGACGCCGCGGGCTTTAGACACATCCGTCCACAGTCCACGGTTCACCACAACAACCCCCCGATATACAGCGCCCCGAACACCAGGTGCAGGAGGTTGGTCGCCGGGATGGCGTCCCGGCGGCGCCCGGCCACCTGGACCCGCGCGCGGAGGGCCAAGGGCAGGGCGGCCCAGGAAACCAGGGTGGTCGCCGGGGCCAGGCCCAGGGGAACCAGGGCCGCGGCCAGACCGAAGGTCAGGACCAGAAGGCCGTCGTAGAGGGCCTGTCCCGCCGTCCGCCCGATGCGGACGGTCAGGGTGCGGATTCCGAGTTCGGCGTCCCGCTCCACGTCCCGGATCTCGTTGGACAGCATCATGGCCGGGATCAGCAGGGATACCGGCAGGGACACGAGCACGGGCCGCCAGGAGGGAGCCCCTCCGACCCCCAGCCAGGCTCCGTAGTTCATCAGGGGGCCCAGAAGGGCGAAGGAAAGGACCGCCCCCAGGCCGAAGCGCTTGTAGACCACGGGTTCCCCGGTGTAGCAGTAGCCCCCGACCAGGCCCAGGGCGCCGATCCACAGGAGGGCCGGGGTGACCGTCAGGACCAAGTAGATGCCCGCCAGGGCCGTGAACCCGAAGCAGGCCAGGGCCAGGAGGAAGACCAGGATCTCGAAGACACCCCGGTCCCGGCCCAGGAACCGGTACTTCCGCTTGGCTTCCGGGGCGCCCTTGATCCCGCTCTCGAAATAGTCGTTGATGAGGTTCGTGGCCGCCTGAACGGCCAGGCCCGCCAGGGTCACCAGGATCGCCCGGAGCAGCCCTTGACCGGGACGCCCGCCCGGTAGGACGCCTTCCCGGAGGGCCAGGGCCAGGGGCACGCTGGTGGCGTACAGGGCCAGGCTAAGGGAAAAGGGCCGGGCCGCGACCCAAAGGTCTCGGACCAGTACGCCGAGTCCGCGCTCGAGCAGTTCCATGACGAGTTCTCCCTCCGTTTCCGGAATGGATCGTACCGGGTATTGAGTCGGTACCGTCCGGGAGGGTAGCATGGGCGGCGAGCTCCCTCCAATCCCCGGGGAGCGTCCTATTTTCGGAGGAACTGGTTATGATCCTGCTTCGATCCGCATCCCGCGGCCTAGGTCCCGTAGCGCCCGGCCCGGCCCGGCGGCTCCGCCGTCTGTTTACGAGTTTTTCGGTTTGGGCCCTCGCTGCCGCAGCCTTGTTCGGCGCTCAACCCGCTCTCAAGGTGGGGCTCATGCCCGCCGTGGACTCCGCCCCGGCCCTGGTTGCGGAGAAACTGGGATATTTCGCCCGGGAAGGGGTGGAGGTGGAACTCGTCGTCTTCCCGAACGCGACGGAGCGCCAGGTCGCCCTACAATCCGGGGCCGTGGACGGGTCCATGAGCGACCTGGTGGCCTTCGTCTACAACGTCCAGGGAGGCTTCGATCTTCGGATCACGAGCTCCACGGACGGTTCCTTCCCCTTCCTGGTGCGCCCGGGATTCCCGGAAACCCGAAAGGCCACGGTGGCGATGATGGAGGTAAGCGTCTCGAACTACCTGGCGGACGCCTGGCTGGCGGGACGGTACGAGATCGAGAAGGTCTTCATCACGGACAT
>JAAYUR010000117.1 GCA_012517645.1 Treponema sp. | reverse complement strand
GGTCATCCGCCCTCGCACGGGTTTGAGCCCGGGCAGCAGGGGAAGGAGGTCCGATGCCGGGACGCCGCGCAGCCGGGAGACCGCCAACACCGCGGCCAGGGCGTTCCTCACGTTGAACTCCCCGGGAAGATCGATGCGGGCCGGCAGGGCTCGCCCGTCCTCCACGTACTCGAAGGATGCGCCACGGGCGTCGGACACGATACTCTTCGCAAGCGCGTCCGCCGGGGCCTCCGCCGCCCCGAAGGAAAAGACGGGCTTGGAGCAGGCTCGGCGGAACAGCTCCGAGACCGGGTCGTCCGCGTTGACTACCCCGAAGGACGGCAGGTCTATCGAGCGGCCCCCCAAAGATTTCCTGTGGTTCACCCTGTCCAGGGCCCTGAACAGGTTGGCCTTGTCGTGCCGGTACTGCTCCACGGTCCCGTGGAACTCCAAGTGCTCATGGGTGACGTTGGTCATGATCCCGACGTCGAAGTCCACGTCCCCCAGGCGGTTCGTGCGCGGCGAGAGGCCGTGGGAGGAGGCTTCCACCACGGCGTACTCGTATCCCGCGTCCCGCATGGACGCCAGCATCCGCTGCACGGCGTTGGCCTCCGGGGTGGTCTGGTGCTCCGGGTTCGGAAGTTCCCCGGATCCCGTGTCGGACATGACCGTGGAGAAGAACCCCGCCCGGGCTCCCAGAAGGTTCAGGAGCTGCCAGATCAGGTAGACCGTCGTGCTCTTGCCCTCGGTGCCCGTAACCCCGATGACCCCCAGGTTCCGGGACGGCCGACCGTAGAAGGCCGCGGACACGGGGGACAGGGCGAATCGGGAGTCAGGTACCCGTACGTAGGCTATCCCGGGACGAAGAGGGCCGGGATCCCGGGAATGGACGATCCCGGAGGCCCCCGCCTCCAGCGCCTTGTCGATGAAGTCATGGCCGTCCGCATGGAGGCCCGGGAGGGCGAAGAAGAGGTGTCCCGGTTTCACGTCCCGGGAGTCGTAGGCGATTCCGGTTATCGGTACGTCCGCAGAGCCCGCGAGTTCGCAGGCGGGCAGGAAGGGAAGGAGATCCGAGAGACGGCTCGTCATGCGGCCTATGGTAGCGCCGCTCGCGGCCTTGTTCAAGGCGGCCTGCCCGGAACCGGGTCCCGGGCAGGGGAATTACACCAGCGTTACAGCGGGAAGCTGAATTTTATCGCCCCATAGGCGATAAACGGGAAATTCTCCATGCTGCCTCCCAGGTCTATCCCCGTCATGATGCCTCCCCCGAGACGAAGCGTCTTTTTCCTGCCGGCTTTGAACATGACGGAAAGATCCGGGACGATGATATTTTCGGAAAATGTATCCTGGACAAGCCCGAACACCAGGAAGGCTCCGCCCCAGGCGCTCAGGTTCACGACCAGAGGATCAAAATCCATTTCCACGTAGGCCATCGGGAAGAGGACGTTCACAACGATAAAGGAATACATCTTGGCACCGAGACCCAGGGATACCAGCCCTAGGTCGAATTGGTAGCTAAGAGCGGCGTTCGGGAAGGGGATGAAATACGGAATGCTTTCTCCCAAGGACTCCCCAACGGCGGTGTTCGCGATGCCCACATAGAAGGGTATATCCCCGCCGATATCCACCCTCCACTGGGCGAAAGCCGGGACAGCCAGCATGGCGACCAGGGCCGCCAGGATGATCGCTTTTTTCACGGTTGCCTCCTCGCTTAGTGTTCTAAGGGGGCGGCCGGGCGGACGAGTGGATCCGGAAACCCGTGTCCCCGTATACTCGATAGTATATCCCCGATTTCTGTAAAAATCATCCTTATTCCGACCCTTTGATCCGTCGACTCGATGCGAATCCGGCCTTCGTTCTTCCAGGTTGACGCGGAGGATCCGATCCGTCATCCTGCGGGTATGGATTCCCGGAAGGTCTACGCCGACTTGAGACGGCACCTGGACACACAGCCGGTCGGTTTCCCCAGGAGCCGGGCGGGGGGCCGTATTCTCCGCAGACTTTTCTCGCCCTCCGAAGCCCGGGCCGCCTTGGGTCTTTCCTGGAAATTCCGGAGCCCCCCGGAGGTCGAGGCCGCGTTGCACGCCCGGGGGATCGACCCCGCCGAGCTTGTCCGGGATGCGGGCCTCAGGCCGAACGCGGCCGGGGCGGGCTCCGGGCACGGGGTCGATCCCGCAGGCGAGCCTGCCCCCGGGATCGAGACCTCCCTAGTCTCGGGCGCCGAGACGGGGCCCCGCTCCACCCTGGAACCATTACTTCGCGAGATGGCCGCCAAGGGAAGCATCCTGCTGAGGGCGACGGACGGCACCTTCGCGCTGCTGCCCTTCGTGGTGGGGATGTACGAGATGCAGATCTCCCGGCTCTCCCGGGAATTCGTACAGGATACGACGGAGTTCATGTACCAGGGATACGGACTTGAGCTCTTGACCACCGGGGAAGCCCAGACCCGGATTATACCGATCAACGCGGCCATCCGCCCGGAGCACAGGATCGCGGACTACGACGAGTGCCGCTCCCTGATCCGGAACGCCGGGGGCCGGATCGCGGTCCTGGACTGCGTCTGCCGTCGCGCGACGGATCTGGCCGGGAAGCCCTGCAGGTCTACGGACCGGAGGGAGCTGTGCATGGTCTTCCGGGACTTCGCGGACACCGTGGTCCGGGAGGGCTGGGGCCGGGCGATCGGGGAGACCGAGGCCCTCGAGCTGACGGATCTTAACCAGAGGGAAGGCCTGGTGATGCGGCCCTCCAACGAGCGGGAGCCCCAGTTCCTCTGCGCCTGCTGCGGGGACTGCTGCGGCATCTTGTCCGTCGTGAAGGCGATGAGGCGTCCCGCGGACTTCGTGGCTACGAACCATCGCGCCGTCGTGCTACCGGAGGCCTGCGTCTCCTGCGGGGCTTGCGTGCGAATCTGCCCCATGGAGGCGGTCGTCCTGGACGGACCCGTATCCGAGCCCGGCGGACGAAGGAAGGCCCGGGTCCTGGAAAGCCGGTGCATCGGCTGCGGAGTATGCACCGTCGCCTGCAAATACGGAGCCCTCCGTCTGGAGGCCCGGGAACCCGCGCTGGTCCCGCCGAAGAACACAGAGGAACTCCTGGAACGCCTGGCAGCTTCCAAGCCCGGCCCGCTCCGGAAACTGAGGCTGGGGATAGCGGGGGTGTTGGGACTCCGTGTCCGGCCCCAGGGCCGACGCACGGGAGAGTAAGCTTGAGCCGATTTCAATAGCCGGTCACGTTTGAAATCGGCTTTGCGATCGCTGGAGGTTGCGTTGCAGCCGCTGCGCCCAATCGCGGATCTCAAGGTAGCTTTTTCAAAACTCGGGGAGTATTGAAAAGCCTCAGCTGTTCCGAAAACGGCTCCATAGCCGTTTTCAACACCCCCTAGATCCGGACCCGTTCCAGCAGGAACCGTGCGAGTTCCGTCAGGCCCGACCCGTCGCGGGCGGATACCGGGAAGATCCGGGAATCCGGCCGGATGCCTTGCACCCGGCGGCCTACCTCGTTCACATCGAAGCTCTCACGATCCAGGTAATCCGCCTTGGTCACTACAACCGCGTCCGCCTTGGCGAACATCACAGGGTACTTGAGAGGCTTGTCGTCCCCCTCGGGCACGGAAAGAAGGGCCAGGTTCAGGTGGGCGCCCGTGTCCACCTGGGCCGTACAGATCAGGTTTCCCACGTTTTCGATAAAAACTATGTCGAAGATCGGATCCGCGGCAGTCCCTCCTGCGTGATGTTCGCCGTCGGAGACCCCGAGTTCCGCCGGCAGGAGGCCCAGCTCCTGGAGACCCCGACGCGTCATGAAGGCGTCCAGGTGGCAGAATCCGCCGGTTCTGAGCTGGACCGCCCTCCATCCCCGGGCTTCCAGGGCGTCCGCGTCGACCCGGGAATCCAGGTCCGCCTCGATAACCGCGGGGCACAGAGGAGGGGAGAGCAGGGGGAGCAGGGCTTCCAGGAGGCTTGTCTTGCCGGAACCCGGGGAACCCATAACGTTCACCAGGAAGATCCCCCGCTCGGACAGGGAGCCGCGAAGCTCCGCCGCCAAGCCGTCGTTGTCTCCCAGGACCGCGGCCTGGACATCGATGATCCTGGTCGAGCCGTTCATATCGTCGTCCTTTCCGGAGGATCCCGAACCTCGATGGATTCCAGGACATACCCGAAGGCGGAATCCGGGGTTCGGGCCGCGTTCTCCGGTTTGACCGTTCCGTCCCGGCTCACCACAAGTTCGGCGTCTTCGGCCGAGGTGCCCCGGGCCGCGATGCGGAAATACCGCTCGAGCCAGAGAGGTTCGGCGTCGCAGAGGCTGCCCACGCGAAGGTTGACCCGGGAGATCCGGGCATCCCGCGGAGCCGCGGCGAGCGCCAATTCCAGGACCCGTGATATAATCGGGAGCTCGTGCACGGTTCGAATATAGGCCGGCAGTACGGCCCGGACAAGGGCCGAATAGCGAATCGACATCTGGCCTCTCGAAACGGGCGGCCGTCGGCAACCGTCACAAGCTTCGTGACACTAGGGATGGGACGAGGGATAATCCATGGGACTGGATAGGAACGAAAGAATCGGCATACTGGGCGCGGGAGCCGCGGGCTTGTCCCTCGCTTGTCGCCTTGTGGACTCGGGCTTCCGGTCCGTTACGGTGCTGGAGAGGGAATCCGAACCGGGGGGAAAGTGCCGGACCTTCCGGGCCGAGGGAGGGAACTGGGAGCTGGGCGCGGTGATGGGCACGACGGATTACCGGGATACCCTGGATCTGATGCGCCGCGTCGGGCTGGAGCCCTGGAGGTCGGGAACGCCGGACCGGAAGCCCGAGGACTCCTTCGTGGAGCGGGGATTCTGGCC
>JAAYUR010000468.1 GCA_012517645.1 Treponema sp. | reverse complement strand
GCGGCCGCGGGAACGGCCAGGGCCGGGCGCGCCCCCGCCGCGGCGGCCCGGGCGCGGTCCAGGACCTCCCGGGACCGGGGATCCGGTGCCGGCAATTCCGGCAGGGACGCCGCGAACCAGGGTTCCCGGGGGAAGTCCGGTGCCAGGGGAAGCGGGGGAAGCTCGGTCAGGTACGACTCCAAGGCCCCGTAAGCCGTCTCCGCCCGAGCCAGGGCCGCATCGTCCACCCGGAGCTCCCGGCCCGGTTCCACGACGGGAGCCAGGGCGAAGAGGGCGCGCAGGGCCGTCCGGGCCACGCCGTCCGTACGGGCCGCGGCCGCGAGACGTTCCAGGACGGGCCCCGAGGGGAGGACGGCCACCCTGCCCTCCCGGACGGCGGTCACCGAAGCGATCCCCGCGCCCACCAGGAACCGGGTGCCCCGGACTCCGGACAGAAGCCGGGGCGCGGAAACCACGAAGGATTCACCCCCCCCGAGGGTCCGTACGTCGAAGAGGACGGTGCCCGAGGCCACGAAGACCTCGACGAGGGCGGATCCCGCGTCCAGGCGGGCCGCCCGAAGCTCCGCCTCGGATTCCGAGAGGAGGAGGAAGGCGGCCAGGGAACCCAGGCGAACCTCCGCGGAGCCCTCCGGCCCCGTACGAACCCGGTCCCCCAGGGCTAGGAGGGTACCGGGTTCCGCGGGCAGGACCGTTCCGCCCCGCAGGACCGAAACCCCGCCCTCGGTTCGAGCCAACTCGGCCCGGCCCCCTTCCGGGAAGCGGGGCGCCGGAACTTCGGGGTCCGCGGACGCCGCGGGCCCCGCTTCGGGAGGGGCGGGGACAGCCGGTCCGGGATCGCCGGCCCGGGAACAGGAGGCCAGCACGGCCGCCGCAACGAGCAACATCAATCCCCGAATCATCTTCGCCCGGTCCTCCATCCTGTTCATCCGTTTCACCCCGCACTTCAAGCGCTTCACCTCGCATTTCAAGGTAAGGATACCCGACCCGACTCCAGTATACCTCGCCGGGGGGCCCGGAGCTTGCCTGGAACAGGGAATCCGGCTACTATGGGCCCGGCGAAAGCCGATTCCGGGGTATCGGGAGGTCTGGAGGCATGTTCGAGTTCCTGAAGAGGATGTTTCGCAGGGCGCCGGAGCCGGAACCCGGGCTCATCCCGGAGGAGCTGTGGACTTCCGAACTCGACAAGCCTTCCGCCGGCCGCTTCCGCCCGGTTTCCGAGGACCGGTACCGAGCCTCCTACAGGCAGGGGGGCGGCTTCGAGCTGGCCCTCCTCAAGAGGAACCTGTTCGCCTGGGCGGAGGCTCCGGAGCCCCGGCACGAGGACCTGGCCCTGGAAGCCCAGATCGAGTTTTCGGACGCGGAAGGCCGCTGCGCCGCGGGATTCCTCCTCCGCGCCGAGGGGGACTCGGACTTCCTGTACGTCCTCGTGTCGAACAAGGGGTTCTTGAGGGTGGACGCGGTCTTCAACGGCAAGCCCCACCCCGTCGTGCCCTGGACCGAGTGCCCCGAGCCCGTCGGCGCTTCCTTCAACCTGAAGGTGGTCCTGACCGGGACGCGGCTTGTCGCGGCGGTGGACGACCGGTGGACCGCGGAGTGCGAGGACGAAACCGTCCGCCAGGGCCGACTGGCCTTCGCGGCCCAGAACTACGACGACGCGGACCAGGCGGTCTGCACGCTCCGGTACATCCTGCTGGAGACCCGCCCCCTGGAGGTGGAGGCCTGGCGCCTGCGCTGGTCCGTCCTGGAAACGGCGGACCCCGCCCAGCGTGTCCGCCTTGCCCGGAGCCTGGCCGCCGGGGGACTGGACGTACCCGCTTTGATCCAGCTCCGCAGGGCGGAAAAATCCCGTCCCCTGGACGCGGAGGAGCTCTTCCTCCGGGCCGAGTGCTCCCTGAGGCTCGGCCTTCTGGAGGACGCCGAGTCGGCTCTACGGGCGAGCCTGGCCGCCTTCGGGGACGCCCCGGACGACCGGGCCCGGCTGGCCCGGGAAGAGCTGGCCAACCTGCTCTACCTGCGGGGCAACTACCTGGAGCTCCGGGACCAGTTGTCCGGGCGGGACCTGTCGGACAGCCCCCGTCTTTCCGGCCTGCTGGGACACGCGTACTGGAACCTGGGGGACTGGGAGGACGCGGCCCGGGCCTACGGCCGGGCCGCCCGGGCCGAACCGGGCATGCCCATCTTTTCCCTGAACGAGGCCCGGAGCTGGGACCAGGCGCGGAACCGGGACGAGGCGGCCCGGGCCTACGAGACGGCCGCCCGGGGTTTCCTGGCCCAGGATGCCTACGAGGACCTGGAGGAATGCCTGCGACGGCTCAAGTCCCTGCGGCCCCGGTCGGACTTCACCGCCGCCCTGGAGGGAAAGACGCTCTTCCGGGAGGGTAAGAAGGCGGAGGCGGAGAAGATCTTCCGCCGCCTGGCGGCCAAGGGGACGGAGGACTCCGCGGTCTTCTATCTTTTGGGGCTCATCCTCTCGGAGCGCGGGGAACGGGCCCAGGCGGTGGAATTCCTGCGCAGGGCCTGCGGCATGGAGTCGACCTTCCCCTTGTACTGGTTCCGCCTTGCGGAAGCCCTCTTCCTCTCCGGGGACGCCGAGGGAGCCCGGGAACCCTGGGCCAAGGCCCGGGATCTGGCACCCGAGGACGGGTGGATCCTCAACCTGGGAGGCCTTTTGGCCGAAGGGCGGGGCGCCCGGGACGAGGCTATCCGCCTCTTCCGGGCCGCCCGGGAGCGGCTTCCGGACCAGGTCGAACCCGTGCTCAACCTCTCGGAAACCCTGGACGCCGCGGGCAGGACCCCGGAAGCCCTGGAAGCCCTGGCCGCCTTCCCGGACTCCGCCGCGGCCCGGAACCAGGCGGGAAACATACTGGCCCGGCGGGGACGGCTGGACGAGGCGGCCGCGGAGTACGACCGCGCGGTCCGCGCCGCCGCGGGAACCGCGCCCGCCGAGACCGAATCGGAGTACCGGACCAACTACGCGGCCTGCTGTCTGGAGCTGGATCGGTACTCGGACGCCGAGGAACAGCTTCGGCATGCCCTTCAGAAGGCTCCGACCCGCAGGGCCTATCTCCTGGCCGGGGACCTGGCGGCCCGGTACGGGGACCGGTACCGGGCTGAGACCGCATGGCTGGCGGGCCTGGAGCTCTTTCCGGGAGATCCGGACCTCCTGGAGCGCCTCTTCCGGCACCGGCTCTACCGGGGAGCCCTCGAGGAGGCCGAAAAGACCGCCCGGGACCTCGCCCGATCCGACGCCGCCCGGGGAGATCGCGCCCTCGCGGAGCTCAGGGACGCGACCACCATCCGGTACGAGTGCGCGTCCTGCGGCCGGGAATGGAGGGCTCCCAAGATCCTGCCCTCCCAGGACGGAAAGACCATCCGGGCCCAGCCTCCCGACGATTCCCCCGCGGGCGCTTGCCCCTCCTGCGGCAAGGTCTACTGCGTGGGCTGCCGGAAGGACCACCTGGAGGACCTCCGCTTCACCTGCCCAACCTGCGGGGTGTTCCTGAAGCTCTCGGACGAGCGGCTCCGGTACCTGGTCCTCCGCAGCCTGGGCATGCACCGGAAGAAGCCCATCCTGTCCTGAGGTCGGGCAAGATTCGGGGCCCCCGGGGGTCGAACTGCGGCCCCGGGGCCGGCATCCGGACCTCGGAATTCCCGTCGAACCCGGGGATTCGTCGCCGAGCCGGCCGCCGTAGCCGGACCGGCCGATGGGAGCGCCTTGTCTTTTTCCCACCCCCGGGATACTATGTCCTGACGGCTTTCCGGGGCTCCCGGGCCGTACATCTTCCGGCAGGATCGTTCCGTGAAGCGCAGTATCCTTTTCCTATCCATATCCTT
>JAAYUR010000517.1 GCA_012517645.1 Treponema sp. | reverse complement strand
TCCTCCGTGGAGATGGCCCGGCTCTTCGCGGACGACGGCTGGAACGACCTGACCATCGCCTTTCCCGCCAACCTCCGGGAAATCCCGGAGATGGACGAGCTGGCCGGGAGAATCCGTCTGGGACTCCTGGCGGACAACCCGGTCACGGTCCGGGCCCTCTCCGAGGGGCTCCGCCATCCCGTCGAGCTCTGGATCAAGATCGACGTGGGATCCCGGCGCTGCGGCATCGAGGCCGGGGACCAGGCCGGGCTCCGGGCCGTATCGGAGGCGGTCCGCGAGTCCCCGAACCTCCGGCTCGCGGGAGTGCTGACCCATGACTCCCGAACCTACGGGGTCCGGGGCGAGGAAGCCGTGGGAAGACTCTTCCGCGAAGGGCGGGACGCACTCCTCTCGGCCAAGGCCTTCCTGGCCTCGGAGGGCTGGAAGGACCTCCTCGCCTCCTTCGGGGACACCCCTTCCATGAGCCTTTTGGAGGATTGGTCCGGTCTGGACGAGGTCCGGCCGGGCAACTTCGCCTACTACGACCTCCAGCAGTATGTAGCGGGCTCCTGCTCCCCCGGGGACATAGCCGCGGCGGTAGCCTGTCCCGTGGTCGGCGTCTACCCCCGACGCGGGGAGGCGGTGGTGTACGGAGGCGCCGTCCACCTTTCCAAACAATCCCAGGCCATGCCGGACGGGGGAACCTCCTACGGCGCGGTCTTCGAAATGCGGAACGGGGCATGGGAAGGGTTCCGGGAGGGGGCCGGAGTCCGGGGGATAACCCAGGAACACGGGATCGTACGCATGCGGCCCGAGGATCTCGAGGCACTCCGTCTCGGGGATCTTCTGTTCCTCTGCCCTGTGCATTCCTGCCTGGCCGCGGACCTGCTCCGCCCGAATACCGTATACTTGTAACGCTCCCTATCGGCGCGCGGGAACTCCCCGAAATCGCCCGGAAAGGATGATCCTATGTTCCAAGCCTTCTCCGTCCTTCCCCACACGACCCAAGCCCTCCTGGCCACCCTCTTCACCTGGGGGGTCACGGCCCTGGGCGCGGGGATGGTCTTCTTCTTCAAGAAAATCGACCGGAAGATCCTGGACGCCATGCTTGGATTCGCGGGGGGCGTCATGACCGCCGCCTCCTTCTGGTCCCTCCTGGCTCCGGGCATCGAGATGGCCGAGACCATGGGGATGGTGCCCTGGATCCCCGCGGTCGTCGGATTCCTGGCGGGGGGGCTCTTTTTGAAGCTCGTGGACAAGATCCTGCCCCACCTGCACATCGAGGCGAAGATGGAGGACGCCGAGGGTCCCAAGACCTCCTGGCAGAGATCCATCCTCCTGGTGTTCGCCATCACCCTGCACAACATTCCGGAAGGTCTGGCCGTAGGGGTCGCCTTCGGAGCCCTGTCCGCGGGCATACCCGGAGCCACCCTGGCGGGAGCCGTCGCCCTCGCCCTGGGCATCGGGCTCCAGAACTTCCCGGAGGGCGCCGCCGTCTCCATCCCCCTTCGCAGGGAAGGGATGAGCCGGTTCAAGAGCTTCTGGTACGGCCAAGCCTCGGGCATCGTCGAGCCCGTCGCGGGGTTCCTGGGAGCCCTGCTGGTCGTCGCGGTGCAGCCCCTCCTTCCCTATGCCCTGTCCTTCGCCGCGGGGGCCATGATCTATGTTGTCGTGGAGGAAGTCATCCCGGAATCCCAGGGATCCGGGAATTCCGACATCTCCACCCTGGGCGCCCTGGGCGGCTTCGCCTTGATGATGCTCTTGGACGTAGCGCTGGGTTGAGGGCCCGGTAGGAGGGACCATGGAACGCAAGAGGAGAATCCTGGCAGCCGCGGCGGCCCTGTTCGTCGCCCTGTTCGCGGCCCGGCTCGCCTGGGAGCTGACCCGGGACCGGACGGCGCCCTTCCGCGGGATCGGCGCGGGGGAGACGGTTTCGTCCTCCGTCCCCCCCCAGGAGCGCCGGAACTACGCCAGCGCAAAGATCGTCGTGGACCAGGCCGCAACGGGCTCCCAGGTGGTGGAGCAGAAGTATGAGAAGGAGTCCCGGATCGAATCCTGGACCGAGAACTGGGATTCCGATATCGCGGCGGTAAAGCTGGCCGTCGAGGGCGCCAAGGCCCTGGTCCAGCGGGAAAACTCCTACGGACTTCCGGGCTCCCGGGTCCTATCGGTCTCTTTGGGGGTCGTTCCGGACGCCTTCGACCCCAGCGTGGAGACCCTGAAGGCGATCGGACGACTGCGCTCCGCCGACGTCGTCAAGACGGACCGGACCTCGGACTTCCGCGCCCTGGAAGCCCGACGGCTCTCCCTGGAAAAAACCCGGGACGGTCTGGCCCGGCTTCGCGACACGGGAGCCCAGCTGTCCGACCGGATCGACCTGGAAACCCGGATCCTGGAGATCGAAGGGCAAATCCAGGAACTGGGGGTCTCCCTGGGGGATTTCAGCGAGCTTAATTCCTTCTGCACGATCCATTTCACCCTGCGGGAGACCGTTCGGGGAGCCTGGCGAGCCCGAGTGCTGGATGCCTTCCTTTCCGCCCTGGGCTGGACCATCCTGGTCTACCTCGGCCTGGGCGCCTGTATCCTGGCCGCCCTGGGAGCCGCGGTACTCGGGCTGAAGTTGGCGGATCGCCTCAAGGAAGGACGGGGCAGGCCGTAGCGGCGCGAAGCTTGGGACACCCGGACGAAGGACCCCCGAATCGACACCCGGGATCGACGGCTTGTCGTTTTTCTGTTTTCCTTCTATCTTGTTCCCTAGGCCCTGTACGGCCGGGGACGTACGTCGTCCTATCTTATCCTATTGGACAGGTTATGAAGAAGTTTATTCTTGCAGCTCTAGCCGCCTCCTTGATCCTCCTCTCCTGCAAGGGGCAGACGAAGCCCGCGGAGGGCGAGGCGCCCAAGGCCTCGAAAAAGGACGTCAGTTACGCCTTCGGGGTCGCCATCGGGAACAGCCTGAAGGAGGCGTATGTCACCCTGGACTACTCTTCCTTCCTCAAGGGAATCAAGGACGTCCTGGACAAGGACAAACCCTCCATGGACATGGCCAAGGCCCAGGAACTGATCCAAACGGCGGTGATGGAAGCCCAGGAGAAAAAGAACGCCGACTTGGCTGAAAAGGAAAAAACCTTCCTGGCGGAAAACGGCAAGAAGGATGGAGTCAAGACAACCGAGAGCGGCCTTCAGTACATGGTCCTGACGGAGGGCACCGGCCAGAAGCCCAAGCCCACGGACACCGTGAAGGTCCACTACACCGGGACCTTCACGGACGGCAAGACCTTCGACTCCTCCGTGGAGCGGGGCGAGCCCGCCGAATTCGTCGTGGAAGAGGTGATCCCCGGCTGGGTGGAGGCCCTTCAGCTGATGCCCGTGGGAAGCAAGTTCAAGCTCTTCATCCCTTCCAGCCTGGCCTACGGGGCCGAGGGAGCCGGCGGGGTCATCCCCCCGAACACGCCCCTGATCTTCGAGGTCGAACTCCTCTCCATCGAAAAGGCGAAGTGACGCCATGGATCTCGGGCTGCGGGGCCTGCGGGCCCTCGTGACGGGGGCGTCCAGCGGGCTCGGCTTCGCCACGGCCCGTCTCCTGGCAGCGGAGGGCGCCCGGGTCGTGGTTAACGGCCGCGACCCGGACAAGCTGGCCCGGGCGGGCCGGGATATCGGTGCCGAGGGTGTGCCGGGCGACCTTTCCCGGGCGGGCGTGCCGGAATCCGTGGTCGATCAGGCCTCCCGAATCCTGGGCGGCCTGGACCTCCTATTGGTCAACGCCGGAGGACCGCCCCCGGGGGCCTTCGAATCCTTCGACGACGAGGCCTGGTCCAAGGCGGTGGACCTCTGCTTCCTGAGCGCCGTGCGGCTCATCCGGGCCGCCCTTCCGCACCTTCGCCGTTCCAAGGCGGCCAGTGTCCTGACCGTCACCTCCGTATCCGTCAAGCAGCCTATCCAGAACCTGATCCTCTCCAACTCCGTCCGGGCCGCCACGGTGGGGCTGACCAAGTCGCTGGCCCTCGAGCTGGGCGGCCAGGGAATCCGGTTCAACTCGATCCTACCCGGCTGGACGGCCACGGAACGGGCCACGAAGCTGATCGCTTCGAACGCGGCGGCCAAGGGCACGACCGTGGAGGCGGAGATGGCCGAGCGCGCCCGGGACTTTCCCCTGGGCCGCATGGCCACCCCGGAGGAGTTCGCGAACGTAGCCGTCTTCCTGCTTTCCCCCGCGGCGTCCTATGTAACGGGATCCATGATCGCCGTGGACGGAGGCGCCTACAAGGGGACCCTGTAGGGCCGGGCTTTACCCCGCCCCCGTCGGGAGTGTACCTTCGTCCCCATGCTGTACGACCCCGGATTCCTCCTTCGGCTTGCCAATTCCCGGATGCCCTTCGGGCGGTACGCGGGCACCTTGCTGATCGACCTCCCGGAGGCCTACGTGGTATGGTTCGCACGGGCGGGCTGGCCGGAGGGAGAAATCGGGGAACAGCTGGCCGCCCTCTACTCGATCAAGGAGAACGGACAGGAGGGTCTTCTTCGCCCGCTTGTCCGGAACGGAGGCCGAACGTGAAACCCTGCACCCAAGCGGCCAACGCCGCGTCCTGCAACTGCACCTACCCCTGCGGACGCAGGGGACTCTGCTGCGAGTGCCTGGCCTACCATCGGGTCGCCGGGGAATTGCCGGCCTGTTATTTCTCCAAAGCCGCCGAGCGAACCTATGACCGCTCGATCGAAAACTATATTCGGGACCGATCCCGGGCTTAAGGCGAAGTACCCATGTACACTCTGACCTTCTTCGTGTCCCCGGACCACACGGAATCCGTGCTGGAAGCCTGCTTCCGGGCCGGGGCGGGCCGGATCGGGGATTACGATCGCTGCGCCTTCACGGTCCGGGGGGAAGGCCGCTTCCGGCCCCGGCCCGGGGCGTCGCCCTTTATCGGCATCACCGGCAGGGACGAGCGGGTGACCGAGGATCGAGTCGAGCTTGTCCTCCCGGACGACCTCGTGGAGCCCGTCCTTTCGGCCCTTCGAGCCGCCCACCCCTACGAGGAGCCCGCGATCTACCTGGTCCGTCTGGACGACCGCTGCGCCGGAAGTCCGACAGCCCGCTAGGCGCGCACTTTTCGTCTCGCCGGGAAGGCGCCGGAAAACCGGTTGACAAACCGGATCTTTAGTGGTATTGTCATACCACAATGCCGGTAAACGGAATCATACATCTTTCGGACGCATCCTTGATCGCGGTGCACGCCTTGGCCGCCCTGGCCGCGGAGCCGGATAGAAGGATCCTTGGCAAGGACCTGGCCGCGGCCATGGGGGCCAGCGGGAATCACCTGGCCAAGGTCATGCAGCGCCTGGTGCGGGCCGAGCTCGTGGTCTCGGTCAAGGGGCCACACGGCGGGTTCAGCCTGGCCCGGGATCCCGGGGCCATCTCGTTTCGGGAGGCGATCGAGGCGGTGGACGGACCCCTGACCGGGGACTTCTGCCCCTTCAGCCCGGACCACTGCGATCCTTCGGCCTGCATCTTCGGGCACGACCTTTCCAGGCAGGCCGAGGGCCTCGTGGCCTACCTGGGGCATCGCACCATCGCGGATATCCTACGGGACGGGGTCCCCCGGTTCCTATCCGGGCCCGCGGGCGGCCGGAACAAGACGGCCGGATCTTCGGGAAGCGGGCGGGCAGCGTCGGGCCCCCGGTTCGCCCGGACGAGTCCGGAGCCTTCAACCCCGGCGCGGACCGGCCGGGCCTAGGTGGATGCCCGGAACGACGGAAAGAGGCTGATAACGGAATAACGGTATTTTGGTTCCATTTTGCTTGATAATACTAGATTCGGAGGATACGAGGGTGGCTACGCGAGCGGTGATCGAGATCGACGAGGAGAAGTGCGACGGCTGCGGCCTCTGCGCCGGGGGTTGCCACGAGGGCGCCCTTCGCATCATCGACGGGAAGGCGCGCCTGGTAGGGGAAAGCCTCTGCGACGGGCTGGGGGCCTGCATCGGGGAGTGCCCCCGGGGCGCCCTGAGGACCGTGGAGCGGGAGGTGGAGGAGTACGACGAGCGCCGGGTCCTGGAGAACATCATGCCCAAGGGTATGAACACCGTGGCCGCCCATCTGGACCACCTCCGAAGCCACGGCCAGGACACATGGCTGGCCCAGGCTCGGGCCGTGCTCGCCGAAAAGGGCCTGGCCGTTCCCGAACCGGAGAGCACTCCCTGCGGCTGCGGAGCGTCCTT
>JAAYUR010000393.1 GCA_012517645.1 Treponema sp. | reverse complement strand
GGGCGTCCCGGGGCAGGCCCCGGGCCCGGGGAATCCGGGAGGCCGGGATACAGACCGGGTGCCCCGGCTCCCCTCGGAACGCCGGGAATACCGGCCGCTCCGGGAGCCCTTCGGAGGCCCGGATATACACTTCCCGGATCAGGGCCCGGAAAGCCCGAACCGGCACGAAGGGCATGTCCGCGGGCAGGACGAAGAAGAAGAGGGAGGAGACCCGGGCCATGCCCGCCTGGAGGGATCCCATCATCCCCTCCTCCCAGGCGGGGTTCGGGACGATCTCGACCCGGTCCGCCAGGCTTCCCAGGGCCCCGGGCACGGAATCCGAGTCCCGGCCGGCCACCACGATCACGCGGCAGCCCGCCTCCAGGGCCCGGGCGGCGGCCGCGGACAGAAGTGTACCGCCCCGGAACTCGAGCCCCGGCTTCCAGGCTCCCATGCGGCTGGAGGCCCCCGCGGCGGGGATTATGCAGTCGAACATGTACGGGTTACCAGAACGCCCGGGCTTCGCCCGGCGGAGTCCGTTTCCGGGGGCCGAACGCGTTTCCGGGTCCTTCCCAAGCTTCGTAACACTACCCCCGGCTCGCCGCGACAACGGCCCGCAGCCGTAGGATCTCCGCCTTGGTCCGCTCAGGCGCGGGGCCGCCGATCCCGTTCCTACGGGCCACGCAGGCGTCCAAGTCCAGGTACGCCGCCAGTTCCTGCGCCCGGATTCCCGCTTGGGCGAAGAGGGGGGAGATCCCCGCCAGGTCCGCATCCGAGAGGTCCGCGGGCCGGAGCCCCAGGGACAGGCAGGTGAGGACCGCCTGCTTGGCCGCCCCGTAGGCGGAGCGGAAGGGGATGCCCTTCAATACAAGAAGCTCCGCGATGTCCGTGGCCTCCAGGAACCCCGACCGGGCCGCTTCCCGCATCCGCTCCGGATTCGGCTCCAGGGACTTCACCAGGATCGCGAAGGCTTCGAGGCACCCGTCCACGGTGTCCACGACGTCGAAGAGGGCCTCCTTGTCCTCCTGGAGGTCCCGGTCGTAGGCCAGGGGCAGGCCCTTCTGCAGCACCAAAAGGCTCACGAGGCCCCCGAAGACCCTCCCCGCCTTGCCCCGGATCACCTCGGCGGTGTCGGGGTTCCGCTTCTGGGGCATGATGCTGGAGCCCGTGGAGCAGGCCGGCCCCACTTTCACGAAGCCGAACTCCTCGGAAGACCAGAGGACGATCTCCTCGCAGAACCGCGAGAGGTGCATGAGCAGGGTCGATGCCGCGGCGGCGTACTCCACGCAGGCGTCCCGGTCCGCGGTGGCGTCCATGGTGTTCCGGGAGGGCCGGAGGAAGCCCAGGTCCTTGGCCGTGGCTTCCCGGTCCAGGGGCAGGCCCGAGCCGGCCAGGGCCCCGGATCCCAGGGGACACTCGTCCGCCCGAGCCAGTCCGTCCGCAAAGCGGCCCTCGTCCCGCTCCAGGGCCGCGCACCAGGCCAGGAGGTGGAAGGCGAAGGTCACCGGCTGGGCCCGCTGGAGGTGGGTGTAGCCGGGCATGAGGGTCTCGGTATGGTCCCGGGCCAGGTCCAGGATCGAGGACAGGGCGTTCAGCGTCCCCGCCCGGGCCCGTCCGAAGGCGCTCTTCAGGAAGAGCCGCAGGTCCACGGCCACCTGGTCGTTCCGGCTGCGTCCCGCGTGAACGGCCCTGCCGATGTCGCCCAGCCGGCGGGTCAGCTCGCCCTCCACGAAGGAATGGACGTCCTCGGCCGTAGGATCCGGAACCAGGGAGCCCGAGGCCGCCTCGGCCCGGAGGGCCTCCAGTTCGGAAACCAGGGCCTTGGCGGAAGCCGCGGGCAGGATTCCCCGGGCTCCCAGCATTCGGGCGTGGGCGATCGAGCCTTCCAGGTCCTCGGGCAGGAGGCGGCCGTCCACCGCCACGGAGGACAGGAACGCGTCCACCCTCGGATCCAGGCCCGACGATCCGACTTCCCAGAGCTTGGCCATCGATGCTCCTTTCCCCGGCGCCCGAGGCCGCCGAGCTGCCGGCCGGCCGGTTTGCCGCGGCGCCGAGGCCGGCTTCCCTAGGGGGCGGAGGCCGCCACCCGTCCGGTCCCGTACCGGAAGCTCGGGTCCCCTCCCCCCGCGGCGGCCTTCCGGGCCGCGAGCCGGGCCTTTACCAGGCTCCGGGCCTTGGTCGGCAGGGCCGTCAGGTTGATAAAGCCCGTGGCATCCCTATGGTCGAACAGGGGCCCCGTGGC
>JAAYUR010000331.1 GCA_012517645.1 Treponema sp. | reverse complement strand
GGGGAAGACGGCGGAACGGTGGAGCGGCCTTCGTGCACTACCGGAACGCCCTGAAGCGGCTCACCTCCGTCCGGCGGCGCCGGGACGGAACACCCGTGGCCTACCTGGGCTGCGGTGCGCCCTTCGAGGCCTCCTTCGAGTTCCTGCCCCTGATGCGCATCGGGGCGGACACCCGGGAGGACTGGGATTGGGCCCAGGCCCGCTTCCTGCGCCACCCCGGCCGGCCCTCCGCCTGGATCTCGATGAAGGACACCATCGGACGGGCCCTCTGGGACGGGACGGTCTTCCTGAACGACCCCGACGTGGTCTTCTGTCGAACCCATCGCATGCGTCTTTCGGGGACCGAAAAGGAGCTGGTGGCCCTGACTGCCCGGCTCTTCGCCTCCCAGGTGATGTTCTCCGACGACACCGCGGACTTCGAGCCGGGAACCGAGGGGGCCTTCACGGAACGGATCGCGGACATCTACGGCCGGATCGCAGGAAGGGAGTTCCGACCGGAACGTGTCCCGGGACTCAGGGACGTCTTCACCGCCCGGAGCCGGGACGGAAGGGCGGCGGCGGTCCTCAACCTCTCCGACTCGGAAGCCGTGGTCCCGGGCTCCTGGCCCGGGGACAAGGCCGTCCTGGCCCGGTTCCGGGTCGAGGGCGGCAGGACGGTGTTCGCCCCGCATGGCGTCAGCCTCTTCGACGGCCTGGAGGAAGCATGAAGCGCACGGTTTACGTGATCGGCCACAAGAACCCGGACACCGACTCGGTGGTCTCCGCCCTGGGCTACGCCCGGCTGAAGCGGGAGCTCGGCATGGCCGAAGCGACGGCGGCCCGGGCCGGCATGATCAACCCCCAGACCGAATACGTCCTCTCGCGCTTCAAGGTCGAGGTCCCGGCCTTCCTTCCGGACCTGGTGCCCAAGGCCGAGTACTACCTGGGGGACGACCCCGTAACGGTCCCGGCGGGCACCCCCCTCTGGGACGCCCTGGCGCTGATGGAGGAGCACGGAAGATCCGCCCTGCCCATCGTGGACGGGGAAGGACGCTACCGCGCCACCCTCCACTACTCCGCCTTCGCCCGCAACATCCTCAAGAAGATCAATCCCCGCAGGAAGGCCGTGATCCCCACCAGCGTGGGGCGGATGGCTGCCACCATCAAGGCCCAGGTGGTGACCTCCTTCGATCCCGAGACGGAGTTCAAGGCCCGGATCCTGGTGGCCGCCCTGGAGACCGAGTCGTTCAAGCGCCACCTGGACGGCGAGGCCCGGGAGAACTGCATCGTCATCGTCGGAGACCGGGCGGACGTCCAGCGCTACGTCCTGGAATCCAAGGCCCGGGTCCTGATCGTCACGAACGGGGCCGTCCTGGACCGGTCCCTCAAGGAGATCGCGGAGCGAAACCGGGTGTCCGTCCTGCTTTCCCCCTACGACACCAGCTCCACGGCCCTCCTGGTCATCTACTCGACCCCCGTGGAGACCATGGGGGACGAGGGCCTGAAGCCCGTGCGCCTGGACTCCCCCCTGCGGAACCTCCGGGGGCCCCTGGCGGAGAGCCCCAGCCGCTCGGTCCCCGTCACGGACGAGGAGGGACGGGTGGCGGGGATGTTCACCGAGGGGGATCTCCTCCGGGACCCGAAGGTGGAGCTGATCCTGGTGGACCACAACGAGCTGGGACAGGCCGTGGAGGGGGCGGAGAACTACCGCATCCTGGAGGTCATCGACCACCATCGCATCGGCTCCTTCGCCACCAAGGCGCCCATCACCTTCATCAACCGGGTTGTCGGATCCACCAGCACCATCGTGGCGGGGATGTACCGGGAACACCGGATCCCCCTGCCCAAGCCG
>JAAYUR010000176.1 GCA_012517645.1 Treponema sp. | reverse complement strand
CCTGGAGGAATGGGAAGCCCGCCGAAAGGAACTGGCCGACCGGTTCTCCTTCGTTTCCTGGGAAGCCCGAGCTTCCGTGGGATCCGCGGAGAAAGATGCCTCCCGGGACTTCGGAGCGGCCGGGAAGGGGGGGCTCCGAATCCAGTTCCGAGACGGATCGGGTCTCCCCTCCGGGTTCCTCTGGATGAGGGGCAGCGGGACGGAGCCGGTTTTGCGGATCATGGCGGACCTTCGGGGCCGGGATCCGGAGGGAGAGGCTTGGCTGCTGGAATGGCAGCGGGAATTGGTGAAGACGGCGGCCGGCGGCGGCTTCGTAAAGGATTCGGATCCCCTCGGATCTCATTCATCCCAAGCTTCGTGACACTACCCCGGCACCGATGTCTCCTCTTGTCGTCCGGCCCTCTCTTCGGCCGCCAGTCTTGCGCCCGCCTACATTATCTGGTACTATCCGCGAACGGGCGCAAAAGGAGCGGGCATGGGCATACGGGGAGAGCTGTTCTCCAGCAAGATCAACTGCAGGGGACGATCCTATTTCTTCAACGTCAAAGAGAACCGGACCGGGGACGTGTTCCTCAATATCGTGGAATCGAAACCGACGGAGAACGCGGAGTTCGATCGCAGGTCTATCGTGGTTTTCAAGGAGGACATGAGGGAGTTCCTCCAGGCTTTCGAGAAAGCCCTCCGGTTCATCGATACGTCCCCGGCGCCCAAGAAAACCCGGCGGCCGTCCAAGCCTCCGGTGGAACGGGACGGCGGAACGCCCCCGGCGCAGGAAGGGCCCCGCAGGAAAATGGTCGTCCGCAAGAAGGATGCCTAGCGGCGCGTCGCACCGCTGCGAGCAATTCGTCGCCCTGAAAAACGGGTGCGTGCTTCTCTAAGGGTTCCGGACACTCCGCCGTCCCTGGAACGGCAGGCGCGGATACTCTTGTATGCCGATTAGAAGAGGGCGGCCTTCAAGCCTCGACCGTGTCGGGAATATCCGGGCTCACCTGTTCAGGATGGTCAGGATTCGCTCAAGAACCTTCTTCCTGTCCAAGGGTTTGACGATATAGCTTTTTGCGCCCAGAAGAAGGGATTTCTTGACGATGTCTTCCTTGCCCAACGCGCTGACCATGACGACCGCGGCGTTCTTGTCGAATTCCAGGATTTTCTCCAGGGCCGTGACCCCGTCCATCTTGGGCATGGTGATGTCCATGGTCACGAGATCCACGTTCGGGTAGAGTTCCTTGTACTTCTCGATGCCCGCGACTCCGTCCCCCGCCGTGCCTACGACGTCGAATCCCTCGGAGGTCAGGATCTGTCCGAGCTGTTTGGCGATGAACATGGAGTCGTCTACGATCAGGACGCGGTAGGGCGATCCGTCGGGTTTGACGCCGTCCGGGCGCTTTTCGTTGATATTCGGTAAATCGCTCTTGGCTATCATACGCGTCCAAGCTCCTTTTCCCGAACCGCGGGTGCCGGAATGCCGGGGTGATCTATGCTCTAAGCATACGGATACCGCCGGGGAACCACATGCCTTGATACTGTATAATCCATGGTTGTCAAGTTTGCAAGGCGCGAATGGGGTAAAAGGACGGTTCCTATGCCCCTTGACGGCCGGTCGGCTTTTTCGCATACTTGCGGACACGTCTACGCGGTACGGAGTCCCGGCGGCCTCCGGCGGGCCGAGCGTAGGACCCTGCTTATAGAAGGAGTGCGACGTGCCCTGCGGAAGAAAGCGAAAGCTCAAGAAGATCGCGACGCATAAGCGAAAGAAGAAGAAGAGAAAGAATCGGCACAAGACCCGTTAGAGCGTCGCGGGAAAAGCCGGGGTGTTCCATAAGTCTCCGCTTATGGGGCACCCCTTGCAGTTTCTGCGCTCCCGCGGAGGAATGAGTACGTGTCGCGCCGGTTTCTACGGTCCTTGGAGCCGGGCGGATAGCTCGGTTTGTTCTTGCCCGATCCTGCGGAGGCGGGTAGTATAGCCTATGGCTCGAGATATCGACGTACTTCAACTTTTGCGTTCCTATGCCGTGAAGAACAAGGTCTCGACCATCGACTACCGCGCGTTCGCGCAGATGATCCAGAGGCAGGCCGTCCAGGCCGATCGCTCGGACCCGATCTATCGGGATCTGGCTTCGAATCCCGACATCGTGTTGGTGCCGAAGCTCTTCCAGTACGCCCGGGATCGGAATCTCTCCATAAATACGGTGGGCGGCCAGATCGCCTCGATATCCCTCCCGGAGCATTTTACGGACCTCCTGGCGGCGGAATACCGCCGGATGGAGGAGAACCCGGACATACCCTTCCCGGACGAAGAGAGCATCCACGCGGAGCTCCCGGCGGAATGGGTCCAGGCGGTCTCCGTGGAGACGGATTTGAACTCCCTGATAGAAACCTCCCGGGAGCGGGGGGTGCCGTTCTATCGGCTGGTCTTCCCGGAGGGGATACGCCCGATCCTGATCCTTTCCCCCATGGTGGCGGACAAGCTATTGGAGCACGCGATCCTGAAGGTTCGACAGTACCTCCGGAAGGGCGGGAACAAGGACTTCGTCCAGAACAAGCTATCCTACGCCTTCCCGGGCAAGGAGATGCAGCTCAAGGAATCCCTTTCCACGATCCTGATCAAACCCTTCGACGCGGTCCGGGACATGCGAACCTCCGGGAACGATTTTACCTTCGCGCTCTGGGCCTACCTCGCCAGCTACCTCAAGCAGGACGTCTTCAAGAAATCGGACAAGAGCCCCGAGGATTGGGCGTACCTCCAGGCAATTTACATCTGCGAAGTGTATAACAATTTTTACAAGGGGAAGGCCCAGCGGGCGATCGAGCGGGAGACGGCTTTCAAGACCCTGGATACCTTGCTCCGAAATTCCCCCTATAACTTCACCCTGGAAGAGGTGACCAACTTCCGGGATTCCATGGGAAGGCCGCTTCTGGGCAAGTATTCCCGGGAAGAACTGGAGGAATGGATCCGGGAGCGCACCACCCGGGCCGAGCCGGGCAGACTTCCCGAGCTCTTGATGCCCGTCACCTCCCGGGGGCAGCGCTGGCTGGTCGCCAAGAACCGGGTCCTACCGTTGGTCGTCCGCCTCCTGGGGGAGGCTCGGACCTCGATCCGGACCTCCCTGATCGCCGAATGGAAGGCGATCCTGGAGGTTTATTCGTCCTCTCCGACCATGCAGGACGACGCCGCCTACCGCAGGGACTTGGAGGAGAGAGTCGCCAAGGGATATCCCATTCTCTTCGTGCTGATATCGGAACGGTTTTTCTCCCTGGTATACAACGAACTCCGGGAGACTCCGGACGCGGTTCCGGCACTGGATCGGTTCTTCTACAAGGGAGACCTGGTGCCCATCGACGAATTGCTGGACCTCCGGCGGAAACAGCTTGTCACGGATGTCCGCAACCTCCTACCCATATGGTATACGCTTCCCATACTATCCAGCCTGTTCGCCTTTCTTTACCGGCTGACCAGCAGGAAACGGGCCCGGAAGGAACGGCTGGCCAGCGTGGCGGAAAAAGTCTCCGAATCCCGGGTGGACAAGCAGGAGACCGCCCCGAAGTTCTCGGATCGGCGGATCGAATTCGCCGCCGCCGCCGCCAAGGTGGAACAGGTCCTGCTTCCCGAAGGGTACAAGTTGGACGAGTACCTTTCGGTGCTGATCAATCGCTGGAACACCATGCTGAACCCCCAGGCCAAGGCGGACCTCACGGAGGATGTGAATTCCCTGGTCCGGGATTACCTGAGAGGTCTGCTTCGTTCCCTCAAACCGTCGAATTTCACGGCGGAACGGGTGAAGGGCCTCGCGGCGACCCTGGCGGACACTCCTTCCCTCTTGAAGATCCGAAACCACGCCGCTCTCGAGGAATACATCCGGCTCTACATGGTTCGGCTCCTGAAAACCCGCTGACCTGCGAGCCGACTTCAAGGATCGGCGGCTCCTAGAATCCTCCGCGGATTCCGTCGGTCCCGTTCGTCCCTTTCCCGAGACGTTCCCGCAGGCACACTCCGCCCCAGAACGCCCGGTCCTTCCTCATATCTGGATCATTGAGGCTTTTTCAAAACTCAGGGGGGGTGAAAAAACTGCCTTGAAATCCGCGATTGCTTGCGGTTGCAACGCAACCGCAAACAATCGCAAAGCCCATTTCAACAGTGACAGACTTTTGAAATAGGCTTTATTCAGAGGAAATCGTCGTTTGATGATAGAGGGAACCATGCTGGAATCACAGGTTTTTTGGAAAAATGTTTTGACCAACAAAACGACCTTTCAATAATTGCATTTTTTTCTTGCGCACTTGGGAATACGCGGATATACTCAACCAAGCGACGGTACCCCAGGCAGTCCGGCATCGACCGAGGCGTTAGGGGGCTGCCGAAGGAACCTTCGAAATCCGGGACTTAAGGAGCGTCCATGGCAACCATTCTGGTGATAAACCCAGGATCCACGTCCACGAAGATCGGCGTCTTCCGGGATCTTGAGGAAGTTTTCACGGAAACGGTGACCCATTCGGCGGATGAGGTAGCCCGGTACGGTTCCATCGCCGACCAATACGGTTTTCGGGAACAGCATATCCGGGATGCCCTCCGGAAGCGAGGTTTCGACGCTGGGAGCGTTTCCGCGGTCGTGGGGCGCGGAGGTCTTCTCCGGCCCATACCAGGCGGGGTGTACCGGGTTTCGGATCCCATGCTGGAGGACCTCCGGGCCGCAAAGTACGGCGAGCACGCGTCCAACCTGGGAGCCTTGATCGCCCACGCCCTGGGCCGCGAGTGGGGAGTCCCCTCCTTCATAGCCGATCCGGTGGTGGTGGACGAACTCTCCGATGTTGCCCGGGTGGCGGGGCATGCCCTCTTCCAGCGGCGCAGCATCTTCCACGCCCTGAACCAGAAAGCCGTCTGTCGCAGGTACGCCCGGGAGACCGGCCGATCCTACGAGGACTTGAACCTGATCGTTGCCCACATGGGGGGCGGGGTATCCGTTGGGCTGCACCAGAAAGGGCGGGTGACGGACGTCAACCAGGCCCTGAACGGCGAGGGCCCCTTCAGCCCCGAGCGTTCGGGGACCCTCCCGGCCGGGGACCTGGCCAAGCTCTGCTTTTCCGGGAAGTACTCGGAAAAGGAAGTGCTCAAGATGATAACGGGCCAGGGCGGCATGGTCAGTCACCTGGGAACCAACGACATGCGGGAGGTCGAGAGCGCCGCCCGGGCCGGGGACGCCAAGGCGGACCTCTGTTATCGGGCCTTCATCTATAACGTAGGCAAGTACATAGGCTCCATGGCCGCCGCCGCCGCCGGCAAGGTGGACGCGATCATCCTGACCGGGGGCATCGCCCACGGCGAGGGAATCCGGGAAGGTATCTCCGGTATGTGCGGCTGGATAGCTCCCATCGTCGTCTATCCCGGAGAGGGCGAGCTGGAGGCCCTGGCCCTGGCGGGTACCCGTGCCCTTTCCGGGGAAGCTCAAATCCAGGAGTATTGAGATGAAGACCATTCAAGAGATTCTGGACAAAGCCCGATCCCTGGGGCGCAAGCGGATCGCGGTCGCCGCCGCCCAGGAGCACAGCGCCCTGGAGGCGGCCTGCGCGGCTGCGGACTACGGGCTAGCGGATCCCATCTTGATCGGGGACCTGGCGACCGTGGATCGGTTGGCGGGAGAGCTGAAGATCGACGTCTCCCGGTTCCAGCGCATAGAGGAGAAGGACAACGGAAGGGCGGCAGCCAAGGCCGTGGACCTGGTCCGGGCGGGACAGGCGGACCTTCTCATGAAGGGCATCCTGGACACCTCGGTTCTGCTGAAAGCGGTGTTGAACAAGGAGTCCGGGCTGAATGCGGGCCGCCTCACCAGCCACGTGGCGGTGATGGAGACGTCTTCCTACCACAAGCTCCTCATCGTGACCGACGCGGCCATCAACATCGCCCCGGACATACCCGGAAAGATCGACATCATAGCCAACGCGGTCCAGGTCGCCCACGCCCTGGGGATTCCGGTGCCCAAGGTGGCCCTCCTGGCGGCGGTGGAGAAGGTGAACTGGGAGAAGATGCCCTGCACCGCCGACGCCGCCGTCCTGACCCAGATGAACCGCCGGGGGCAGATCAAGGGTTGTCTGGTGGACGGTCCCCTGGCCCTGGACAACGCGGTCAGCGCGGAGAGAGCCCGGATCAAAGGCATCGTCTCCGAGGTGGCCGGTGACGCGGACATCTTCGTGGCTCCGGACATCGAGGCGGGGAACATCCTGTACAAGTGCCTCCTGGACCTGGGGCAGGCCAAGGGCGCCGGGATCGTGGTCGGAGCGGCCAAGCCGGTGGTCCTGACCAGCCGGGCCGATACTGCGGACGTAAAACTGGCCAGCATAGCCCTGGCGTGCGTGGTGGCGACGGGAAGTCAACAGTGAACAGTGAACGGTGAACAGTGGAGAGGATCCCCACTCTCCCTCCCGCTGTCCACCGCCCACCGAAAGGAGTTTCTATGGCGATCAAGGGAAAACCGGAGATAGACCGGGAACGGTGCAAGGGCTGCATGCTCTGCGTGCGCTCCTGCCCGACCAAGGTTCTGGAGGCGGACACCGCTCCGAACTCCTGGGGATACTACCCCGCACGGGCGGCGTTCCCGGACAAGTGCATTGCCTGCGGCAACTGCTACCTGGTCTGCCCGGACGTGGCCGTCACGGTCTATAAGCTGTAAGGAGGCACGGAACATGGCCGAAGAAAAGCGATTAATGAAGGGCAACGAAGCCATCGGCGAGGCGGCCGTCCGCGCCGGGTGCACCGCCTATTTCGGGTATCCCATCACCCCCCAGAACGAGCT
>JAAYUR010000145.1 GCA_012517645.1 Treponema sp. | reverse complement strand
GCTTCGTACCACCAGGCCGGGGCGCCAGTCCCCGGCCGGATACCCCGCATCGGGAGCGGATCATGGACAAGAAATCAGCTATAGCCTTCGCCCCGGCCACGGTAGCCAACGTGGCCGTGGGTTTCGACATTCTGGGCTTTCCCCTGGACGCCGTGGGGGACACGGTCACGGTGGAACGGGTCGACCCTGCCCCGGGAACCCAGCCCACCGTAACCCTGGCCGGAACGGACGGCGTCGTATCGAACCTTCCCGCGGATCCGGAGCGCAATACGGCCACCTTCCCCCTGATCCGCCTCCGGTCGGACCTGGGCCTGCCCTTCGGCTTCCGGGTCTCCGTGCGCAAGGGCATCCCCCTGTCCAGCGGGATGGGGGGCTCCGCGGCCAGCTCCGTGGGCGCCTTGACGGCCGCCAACGCCCTGCTTCCCGAGCCCCTGCCCCGGGAGGATCTCCTCAAGTACGCCTTGATGGGCGAAGAGCTCGCCTCGGGCTCCCCCCACGGGGACAACGCCGCACCCTGCCTCCTGGGCGGGCTGACCCTCCTGCGTTCCCTGGACCCGGTGGAAGCTATCCGCATCCCCCTGCCGGAAGCCCTCAGGGTCGTCCTGGTTCACCCCCACCGGGAGCTGGACACCCGCTCCAGCCGCGGGATCCTCCCCCGGGAACTTCCTTTGAAGGAGTACGTAGCCCAGTCCTCCCGCCTGGCCTCCTTCATAGCCGCCTGCTATTCAGGAGACCTGGATCTCCTCGCGCGCAGCCTCAAGGACAGCCTGGTCGAGCCCCGCCGGGCCCCCCTGATCCCGGCGTTCCACTCGGTCCAGCGGGCGGCCCTTCAGGCGGGAGCCCTGGGCTGCTCCATCTCCGGGTCGGGCCCCTCGGTCTTCGCCCTCTGCCGGAGCGACGACCAGGCCGAGCGGGTCCGCAGGGCCATGGCGGCCGCCTGGGACGCGGCCGGGGTGCCCTGCGACTCCTGGACCGGCCCGGTGAGCCGTTCCGGGGCCCGAATCCAGGAAAACGGCCGGGCCGGGGTGCCCGCATGAGGTTCATAAGCACCCGGGGGGGCTGCGAGCCCCGAACAGCCTCCGAGGCCCTGCGGGAGGGGCTGGCCCCGGACGGAGGCCTCTTCGTCCCGCAGACCCTGCCGCTCCTCTCCCCCGCGGCCCTGGACCCGGACCTCCCCTACCCCGAGCGGGCCCGGGAGGTCCTGGCCCCCTTCTTCCGAGGCGACGAGCTGGAGCCCGATGTGCCGGGGATATGCCGGGATGCCTTCGACTTCCCGGTACCCCTGGCCCCGCTCTCGGGAAAGGTCCGGATCCTGGAGCTCTTCCACGGTCCCACCGCGGCCTTCAAGGACTTCGGAGCCCGCTTCCTTGCCCGGGCCCTGGAGCGGCGGGAGGCGGGAGAACCCCGTCCCCTGACCATCCTGGTGGCCACCTCCGGGGACACCGGGGGCGCCGTAGCCGCGGCGTTCCACGGCCGGTCCGGGATCTCCGTCCGGGTCCTCTTCCCCCAGGACGGCGTGTCGGAACGGCAGAGAAAGCAGCTCACCTGCTGGGGCGGCAACGTGACATCCTACGCCGTGCGGGGGACCTTCGACGACTGTCAGCGCATGGTCAAGGAGGCCTTCCGCTCCCCGGACCTGGCCGGGCGCTTCCGGCTTAGCTCGGCCAACAGCATCAACCTGGGGAGGCTTTTACCCCAGACCGTCTACTATGTCCACGCTTCGGTCCTCTTCCTGCGGGAAACCGGGGAGCGGCCCGTGATGGTCATCCCGAGCGGGAACGTGGGGAACGCGGTGGGCGCCTACTGGGCCAAGGCCATGGGAGCCCCGATCGCCCGGATCGCCCTGGCGGTCAACGCCAACCGCGTCCTTCCGGACTTCCTGACCGAGGGGATCTACCGCCCGCGGCCCAGCGTCCGGACCTTGGCCAACGCCATGGATGTGGGGGACCCGAGCAACCTGGAGCGTCTGCGCTTCCTCTTCCCCGACCGGGAAACCCTGGAGCGCGAGGTCTCGGCCCGGAGCGTGACGGACGGGGAGATCCGGGATACCATCCGGCGGGTGTTCGAGGGTTCCGGCCTCGTGCTCTGTCCCCACACCGCCTGCGCGGAATACCTGCGGGAGCGGCGCATCCCGGAAGCCCCCGCCATCGTGGTGGCCACGGCCCACCCCGCCAAGTTCGAAACCGTCGTGGAACCCCTGATCGGCAGGCCCGTCCCGGTTCCCCCCGCCCTCTCGGCCCTGCTGGACGCCCCGAGCCGGTGCGAGACCATCGATCCCCGGATGGAGGACCTCTTCCGGTAGGAACCCGACAGGCCCCTAGAGATCGTCCACCACGAGCCGCCCCCGGACCGCCGCGGCCCGGACCCGGAACTCCCGGTCGAAGACGACCACGTCCCCCTCGTATCCGGGCACCAGGGCCCCGAGGCGGTCCCGGCGCAGGACCCGGGCGGGGTTTCCGGCCGCCATGCGGACCGCATCCGCCACAGGAATCCCCCAGGAGAACAAGTTCCGAACCCCCTCGATCATGGTCAGGCAAGAGCCCGCGATGACCCCGTCCGATTTCCGGCGGAAGACCCCGTCCGCCGGCTCGACCTCCTGGTTGTTCGCGAACAGCGGCCCCTCCCCCTGTTTCGTGGGCCGCAGGGAGTCCGTGACCAGGACGATGCGGTCCAGGGGCTTGTCCCGGACCACCAGGCGGACCAGATCCGGATGCACGTGACGGCCGTCCGCAACGATCTCGCAGGAGATCTCCGGATGGATCAGGACCGCCCCGACGGCGTTGGGGTTCCGGTGGTGCATCTGGCTCATGCCGTTGAACAGGTGGGTCGCGTGGAGGATCCCCGCCTGCATCCCCTCCACCATGTTCTCGTAGGTGGCGTTCGTGTGCCCCGCGGAAAGTACGATGCCCTTCTTGGCGCAGGACAGGGCCAGTTCCCGCATTCCCTTGAGCTCCGGGGCCACGGTCATGAGGAGGATGCGACCCCCCGAGGCCTCCCAGAGTTCCTCCAGGAAGTCCAGGTCGACCGGGCTGGCCGACTCGGGCTTCTGGACACCCAGGCGCTCGGGGGAGATGAAGGGGCCCTCCAGGTGGAGCCCCAGGATCCGCGCCCCGTCCCGGGGAGTCCGGGCCGAGGCCGCCCGACGGACCCGCTCCACGAGTTCGGCCCGGGGTGCGGGGTACAAGGTCGGGCAGAAGGAGGTCACCCCGTACCGGGGCAGGGCCCGGGACATCGCCTCTATCTCCCGGGGATCCCCCTCCTCGGTGCCGTGGCCCCCGATGCCGTGGATATGGGTATCCGTGAAACCCGGGGCGATATAGCAGCCCGAGGCGTCCCGGACCCGGACCTCCGGGCCGAGAGCCCGGGCGGCCAGGCGACGCTCCCCGAAGACGTCCGCCACCCGTCCGTCCTCCAGCAAAAGGTCGCAGTTCTCCATGGCCGCGAAGCCCGTGAGCACCGTTCCGTTCCGAAACAGGATGGGCGGCCCGGCGGGGCCCGCCGCGACGGCCTCCGAGGTCCCCGGTTCCGCGGGTCCCGGCTCAGACGAGCTCGTGGCGGTCCCCGTACTTCACGATCCGGACGTCCCGGATACCCTTCCCGCCAAGGAAGGAGGACATCGCGGCCAGGCTCTCCGTCTCGCCGTGGACCAGGAAGATCCCCTTGAGCCGGGATAGGTCGAGACCGGACAGCCAATCCCAGGTCTCCTCATAGTCCGCATGGGCGCTGAAGGCGTTGATCTCCTCCACCCGGGCCCGGAGCTTGAGGATGTTCCCGTGGATACGAACCTCCGGTACCCGCTCCTTGATCCGGCGGCCCAGGGTGTCCGCGGCCATGTAGCCCACGATCAGGATCGTGTTGGCCGGGTCCTCCACGGTATGCAGGAGATGATGCTGAATTCGGCCCGCTTCGCACATGCCGTCGGCGCTCACGATGATGGCCGGGCCTTTGAGGTCGTTCAGGGCCTTGGACTCCTCCACGGAGGACGCGAACCGGAGGTTGTTGAACCCGAAGGGATTCTTGTGGTGCTTCAGGAAGGCCTCGTGGGTCTCCCGGTCATAGCACTCCGGGTGGACCTGGAAGATGGTCGTGGCGTTCAAGGCCATGGGCGAGTCGACCCAGATGGGGATGTCCGGGATGGCCTTGCGGTCCGAAAGGAGGTTGAGGTAGTAGACCAGCTCCTGGGTCCGCTCTATGGCGAAGGCGGGGATGACGATCTTGCCGCCCTTCTCGGCGGTCTCTCGGACCACCCGACCCAGCTTCTCCACGGCGTCGTCCTGGGACTCGTGGAGCCGGTCCCCGTAGGTCGCCTCCAGCACCATCCACTCCACCGGGGGTATCCGTTCCGGATCCCGGATGATGGGCTTGCCCTTGCGCCCCAGATCCCCGGTGAAGGCGATGGAGGTCGAACGCCCCCCTGAGTCCTTGACCTCCGCCACGATCATGGAGGATCCCAGGATGTGCCCCGCGTCGAAGAACTCGATCCGGATCCCGTCCCCCGCGGAAAGGGGTCGTCCGTAGGAGACGGTGACGAACTGTCCCATCGCCGCCACGACGTCCTGTTCGTCGTACAGGGGCTTCCAGGTGAACGGCTCGCCCCGCTTGGCCGCCTGTTTGGCCAGGTACTCCGCGTCCCGGGCCTGGATACGGGCGGAGTCCATCATGATGATCCCCGCCAGATCCCGGGTCGCGGGGGTGGCGAGGATGTTCCCTCGAAAGCCCCTCTTGGAAAGCAGGGGCAGCATCCCGGAATGGTCGTAGTGGGCGTGGGTCAGGAAGACCGCCTCCAGACCCGCCGGATCGGGCACCAGGGCCTTGTTCTTCCGTTCCGCGACCTCGCGTTTCCCTTGGAAGGCTCCGCAGTCGACCAGGAAGCGCCGTCCGTCCACATCCAACACATGTTTGGAGCCGGTTACTTCCCCCGCGGCTCCCTCGGAGTAAAAGGTGATCGCCATGAGGATACTATAGACCGGAGGGATCCGGGCGGGAAGGGCCGCCCGGGACCTACAGGACTACAGGAAGAAGACCACGGTCCCTCCGACCGCCGCGCAGGCCCCCAGGACCTCCCAGAGGCTCACCTTCTGCTTGAGGAAGACGACGGAAGGTAAGATGATGAGGATCGGGGCCAGGCCGATCAGGGTGGACACGGTTCCCGCCTGGGTATGGTTCAAGGCGAAGACCGAGAGGGTCACGCCCAGGAAGGGCCCGAAGACCGCTCCCGCCAGGGTATTCCGGATACCGACCCCCTCCCGGGGGGCCTCCGCGAAGACCTTTCGCCCCTTGCCCGAGACAAGGGCCACGACGGCAAAGCCGACCATGCCGGCCAGGACCCGGATCTGGGTGGCCGCTACCGTATCGTACCCGGCGGACCCCAGCTTGGTCAGGATCATCCCCGCGGACTGTCCCACCGAGGCCAGAAATGCGAAGAGGTATCCCAAGCGGCGCCGATCTCGATCGCGGGCCGGTTCTTCCCGGGAATCCCGGCTCCGTCCCAGCACCGCGGCCGCGATGCCGGCGCAGACCAGGGCCATGCCCAGAAGGCCCCGGGGCGGCATGAGCTCCCGGACGGCCAGAAAGCTGAACAAGGCCGTGGTGGGTGGCGAAAGGGCCAGGAACAGCATGGTCGTCCGGGACCCGATCATCACATAGGCGTTGAACAGGAAAATATCCGCGACGACGAACCCCACAAGTCCCGACGCGGACAGCCACAGCCAGGCCGAGCCCGGAGCGTCCGAGGGGAAGGGCAGGCCCCGCAGGAGCCAGGCCGTTCCGGACAGAAGAACGATGGCGCCCACAAGCTTGAAAAAATTGACCGCAAGAGTGCCGATACGCCGGGAGGCGGTCTCGAAGAAGACCGCCGAGACGGTCCAACAGATCGCCGTCCCGAAGGCCGCGAGTTCTCCGATCCTTTGCATGATGGGGTGATCCTATACCGGGACTCTGGACCGTGGATAGTCCCCGGGCGGGTTTGACTTCCCGCCCGGGAGGACCTATGTTTTACTTAAGAGATCATCGGAGGTCAACACCGGACCGGACTTGGGTTCGGAAGGGAGGAGACATGGCCGTGATTTGCATAGCCCGGGAACTCGCGTCCCTGGGCGAAGAGACCGCCCACGAACTGGCGGACCTTACGGGTTACCGCTACCTGGACAAGGCCTACGTGGAGAAGAAGCTTTCCGAATACGGTATAGCGGCCCAGGAAATCCAGCGATTCGACGAGAAAAAGCCGGGGTTCTGGGCTTCCTTGAGCAGGGGCCGGGACGACTACCTGCACTTCCTAAAGACCGTGCTCTATGAGGAAGCCCAGATCGGGGACTGCATCCTGGTCGGCCGAGGGGGTATGGGAATCTTTGCCGGGGTGCCCGGCGTCATAGCCGTACGGCTCACGTCGCCGATGCCGATACGGATCGAGAGGATCAAGAAGTTCTACAACTGCGACGAGCGCCACGCCGAGCAGCTGGCCCGGCAGAGCGACAACGACCGGGACGGATTCCACCGGTATTTCTTCAACCTGGATTGGAGGGACCCGG
>JAAYUR010000290.1 GCA_012517645.1 Treponema sp. | reverse complement strand
GGCACTTCTTCTTGTTGCCCACGTTCAGGACCATGGGATCGTCCACCTTCACGTTGTAGAGCCGGACCACGTCCCCGGCCCGAAGGGACAGTACGTCCCGGACGGACACCTGGATCTTGCCGATCTCCGCGATGACGGGAATCTCGACGGTGGACAGCTTCTCCTTGAGGATGTTCAGGTTCTCCGTGGTCGCCCCCCGGCGCACGGAACTGTACCAGTACTTGGCGGACAGCTTGGAGACGATGGGTTCGATGGTCAGGTAGGGGATGCACAGGTTCATCATCCCCTCGATCTCACCCACCTTGGTCTCCAGGGTAACCAGGACCACCATCTCCGTGGGGGGCACGATCTGGGCGAACTGCGGATTGGTCTCGATCTGGGAAAGCCGGGGCCGAAGGTCAATGACCTGGGTCCAGGCTTCCCGCATGTTCCCCAGGATCCGGACTATGATGCCCTCCATGACGGAGTGCTCGATGTCCGTGAGCTCCCGGTTTAGCTTGGACCCTTCCCCGGAACCGCCGAACAGGCGGTCGATGATGGTGAAGGTCACGGAGGGATCGATCTCCAGGATGGCCTGGCCTTTCAGAGGGTCCATGCTCACCACCGCGAGGGTGGTGGGCGTAGGGATGGATCGGATGAATTCCTCGTAGGTCAGCTGGTCCACCGAGGCCACGTGGACGTGAACCAGGGTACGGAGGGAGGCGGACAGGCTGGTCGTGGTCAGTCGGGCGAAGGTCTCGTGCATGATCTGCACGGTTCGGATCTGTTCCTTGGAAAACTTGTCCGGCCGCTTGAAATCGTAGATCTTGATCTTACGGGAATCCGTGGTCGGCCGGATGGCCTCCACGTCCGTTTCCCCCGCGTTGATCGCCGTGAGGAGCTGGTCTATCTCATCCTGGGACAGGACTTCCGTCATGCCTACCCCTCCCGTGTCCCATCATTGCATGAATCCGGCCCTCGTTCAAGGCCGATCTCACATCTTGATCACGTCCAGTTTCTCGAACAGGACTTCCTTGATCGCGGGCTTGCTCAGCATGTTGTTGAGGTCCTCCCGGATCTCCTCCTTCAGCCTCGTTTCGTTGGTCGGAGCGAGGTAGTCCGCGGTTTTCGAGCTGAAATAGTTGCGGAGCCTGTCCCGCATCTGATGGATTCGGGCGGTCAGCATGGTCGGGGTATCCTTATCGCCCTTTTCGAACCCCAGGTTGATCTTGACTACCACCGAGGAGGGCTCGGTGTCGATGGTCCGGGTACGGATTTCCCCCAGGGTCGTGAAGTACTCGTATTCCGGGCTGGCCCGCTGGTAGGTTTCGCCTAAGGCCACCTGGGTCATGGGTTTGCCCTGCTTGTTGATGATGTTCACGGTGACGATCACCACGGTCACCACGAAGATGACCGCTCCCAGGGCTATGCCGATCCACATGAGCAGACGAAGTATTCCCGCGCCGCCTCCCTTGGCCCGCACGGGGGCGGAGGAGCTCGCCCCTTCTCCTTCGATATTCATGCTCTGATCGTCGAAGCTGTCGCCCATTCCGTACCTCCGAATTGCGTCGGCGGCCCCGGGTTCCTCCCCCGGAACGACCCCGCGTCCCCGTGAGGGGAACATCCACTATGTAATGATCGGCGAAAAGATTGTCCAGCTTTCGCGGAAATTCCTGGGAAGAACGGCTAGAGGTGGGCTTCGTCCAGGATGATGATGTCCACCCTTCGATTGTAGGCGCGGCCTTCCTCGGTGTCGTTGGAGGCGATGGGCACGGTATCGGCGAAGCCGGCCACCTGGAAGCGGCGCTCGTCCGCACCGAAGTCAGTCAGGTAGTGCAGGACGTTCAGGGACCGGGCCGCGGAGAGCTCCCAGTTGGACCGCCAGGGTCCGGCGGGGTCCGTGCTGGTGGCGTCCGTGTGTCCTTCGATCCGGAATTTCCGGCCCGCGAGCTCGTCGCTCTTGAGGAGTTCCGCCAGACGCACCAGCATCGTTCGGGTTTCCTCGATGTTCACGTCCGCGCTGGCGGGACGGAAGAAGGCGTCGGAGGCCAATGAGATGACGATCCCCCGCTCGTCCGTTGAGACCCGTACCTTGTTGGACTTGATCTCCGGCTGGAATAGGCTGGTGGCCTTCTTCTTGGCCGTTGCCAGGAGTCTTCCCTTTTCCATGGAGGGAAGGGTGGACACCGTGTTCCCCAGTTCCGCGAGCTTGCCCACCGAGAGGGTGTTCCCTCCCGTGGAGGCTCCCATGCCGATGTTGTTCATCGAGGAGATGAGGACCTGCATCTGGGTGATGTCGACGTCGGTCACGTCGAATAGGGCCACGAAGAAGCAGAGGAGAAGGGTCACCATGTCGGAATAGGTTACGATCCACTCCCCGGTGCCCCCTCCGATCTCCTTCCGCTCTTTCTTGGCCATGATTAGTCCTTACCGTACTTGTCGATGAGTTCCTTCTTGTCCGCGGGCTCCAGGTAGGAGGTGAGCTTGACAAGGAGGATGCGGGGGTTGTCGCCGGCCTGTATTGACAGGACCCCCTCGATGATCATCTCCCGGAGCCGGGTCTCCATGGCGTCCTTGGCCGCGAGTTTGCCCATCATGGGGGTGAGGAGGAAGTTGGCCATGATGGCCCCGTAGTAGGTGGTGATCAGGGCCACGGCCATGTTCGGGCCGATCCGGCTCTTGTCCTCCAGGTTCTTCATCATCGCTATGAGGCCCTGGACGGTGCCCAGCATCCCGAATCCCGGGGCCAGCTTGGCCCAGGCGTCGATCATCTTTAGCCACCGGGCGTGCCGCTCGTTCATCGCGTTGAGCTCGTTCTCCATGAGGTTCCGGATGATCTCCGCGTCCGTCCCGTCCACGACCAGCCGGAGGCCGGACTGCATGAACTTGTCGTCCAGCTCGGCGATCACCTCTTCCAGGGAGAGGATGCCCTCGCGCCGGGCCTTTTCGGCCAGCTCGTAGAGCTTTTCCACGATCTTGGACTCCCCGAACTCCTCCACCCGGAAGCACTTGCCTAGGATGGAAAAGAGCCCGATGGCCTCTTTTAAAGAATAGTTGAGGAGGAGGGCGCAGAAGGATCCGCCTATGGTCATGAACACCGAGGGAACGTCGATATACGTCCCGACCTGGCCGCCCGAGGTGTACATGGCCAGGATGATGCAGGCTATACCGCCGATTAGGCCGATCAGGGAACCAAGATCCATACTCACTCCTCGTTCTTGAAGGCCCCGATCTGGCGCCGGTAGGCGACGATCCGGCCCAGAACCTCGGGCACGCCCTCCAGCACGACGATCCGCTTCCCGGACAGCATGATCAGCGTCGTGTCGGGATTCTTCTCAATATATTCGATCTGATGCGGGTTTATCCAGAAGGTCTTGCCGGAAAGCTGGGTGAGTTCGATCATGGCATGGACAGTGGACGGTGGACGGTGGACGGAAATGTCTGCGGTGCGCGGCTACCGACTACGCTTCGACGCGGAAGGCTGCCTAGGCCGGGGATCACTTCCGTTTACCGTTCACCGTCCACCGTTTACCTCCTACCGTTTCAACGTCAGAAGCTCTTGGAGCATCTGGTCGCTGGTCTGAATGGTCTTGGAGCTGGCCTGGAAGCCGCGCTGGGTGACGATCATGTCCGTGAACTGTTCGGCCAGGTCCACGTTGGACATCTC
>JAAYUR010000387.1 GCA_012517645.1 Treponema sp. | reverse complement strand
CGGAACAAGCTATGTCGACGCGGCGCCGACGGCGCCGCGCGGATCCCGATCGATACAGGGGACATGCCGGCTCAGCCCGGATACGGCCCCCATCGAACCGTCGTGGCGGCCCAGACGAAACCCAGCCCCGCCCCGACCAGCACAACGTTCATCCCGTCCCGGACCTTCCCGGCCGACAGGCCCAGCTTCAAGGAAAGGAGCTGGTCGTTCTGCCCCAGGTGCCCGAAGTCCTCCAGGTAGGTCGTCCGGGATTCCGGCAGACCGAGTTCGGCCAGGACCGCCAAATGGGCGCTCCGCTTGAAGTGGAGGATGGCCAGGTAGCCGATGTCCTTGTCCGACAGGCCGCTCTTGGCCAGGGATTCCCGGATGACCGAGTAGAAGTTCGGCATCGTCGTCTCGCCGAGCTTGCGCTTGAACGCGTCCTCGTCAGGCACCGTGAAGAAGGGCCGTTCGGCGTCCCCGGGTTTGGGGGGCCAGGCTTTCGAACCCAGCACCGGCACCACGCACATCTCGGAGAACGAACCGTCCCCCCGGAAGGCGCTGGCCAGGATGGCGTTGCGCCCGGCGTTTTTCCGTAGCACGCAGGCGGCGCCTCCGGAGCCCACGTCCAGCATGAACCGGGTCGTGGGCTCGGCCGGATCGATCAGATCATTGTTTCGGTATCCGGAGACCAGCAGGACCGTCCGCAGGTCGTCCCGGGTGAGCATCAGGGACTTGGCCACGTCCAGGGCCGCCATCATGGATCCGCACATCGCCTCCATGTCGAAGCTCCAGGCCCGGTCCGCCCCTAGGCGATGGGCCACCGAAAGCCCCGCCAGCCAACAGGGATAGTCCTTGTGCTGGGCCCCGCACCAGATCACCAAGTCAAGGTCCGCCGCAGAAACGCCGGCATCCTGAAGCGCCTCTCGGGCGGCCCGGAGCCCCAGCTCGCTGGTCGGCTCGCCGGGACCCGCAACGGGCTTGGAGAGCACCCCGAACTTGGCGGCCACCACATCCTCCGGCAAGCCCGAGGCTGCGGCCAGTTCCGCAGAGGAAACACGCGTGGAGGGGATATAGATTCCGATTCCCAGGATGCCGACATGATCTTGCATAAGGTATGAATCACCTCTCACTCCCTTAGTACACCCGTTTTCAGGATCCGTCAAGAAGAAAAAAGCATACAGTTCCAGGAATCAACCACGGAGAGCACGGAGAAATTCTCCGGTCAAGGAAGAAAGACAAGATAAGTACAGAATCCACATGATGGGGGAAAAGAAATTACCCCCATTCCACCCATGCTCCGGCCTTAGGGTTCTGTGCTGTCTTTAGATCCTAGCCCTCTCCTCCTCTTCCTCCGTGACCTCCGTGTACTCCGTGGTGAGTCCGGGACATCCTTTTTCTCGCTTGCGCCCTTTCCGGGCCGGGTGTATACTTGGTTTCGAGATGATATCCGAATCAGTTCTTACGGCACTATCCAACCCGACCACGACGAGGGAGGCCCTTCTGGCCGCCGCGGTTCGGCTCTTCGCGCGCAAATGGTTCGCGGTCGTCTCGGTCGCGGAGATCTGCCGGGAAGCGGGGGTGTCCAACGGACTCTTCTATCGGTATTTCCGCAGCAAGGAGGAGATCTTCCGCTTGATCCTGGAGTCCGTCCTCAAGTCCATAGGAGAGCTGTTGGCCGGCGTCCGCGGCCGGACCGTGGAGGAACGGATCCGCTCCTTCGTCCGGTCCGTGGCCGATTATTCCACCGAGCACCGGGACCTTGTCTCGATATTCCGGGAAGGCCAGTACCGCTTCTACGAATACGAGAAACGGCTGACCGGACAGTACATCGACGCCGTCTCCGGGGTCCTGGGAAGGAAGGCGGAGATTCCGGAGTACCTTGCCGCCGCCGCGGGGCTCCGGTTCTGCGCGGTCCGCAGGGCCTTCCACGACACTCCCTTCGACTACGACACCATGGCGGCCATCGTGGAGCGCGGGATCTTCCGGGACGCCCGGGAGCCCCGGTACGACCGGATCTTCGACGTCGTGGTCCGCCCCCTTCCGATTTCTCTGGAGGAGGGCACCCGGGACCGCCTGATAAAGGCCGGGAAGCGTCTCTTCGGCGAGAGGGGCTACCACGAGACCAACATCCACGACATAACCGGGAGCCTGAACCTCGCGGTCGGCTCCTTCTACACCTACTTCGAGAGCAAGGAAACCTTCTTCGCGGAGATCATCGACCTTGTGGGCAAGGAGATCCGGGGCTTCATCTCCATAAACCTCGACCACGACCTGACCCGGCTGGAGCAGGAGCTCCAGGGGATCTACCTATTCTCGTTCTTCCTCACCCTGGATCCCCACTGCTACCCCATCGTCCGGGAAGCCGAGTTCGTCCTCCCCGGGGCGGTCAAAGAATACTACGACGCCTTCCAGGCGGGATACGAGAAGAACCTCGGAGATCCGGGCGGGCTCCACCGCCCCACGGTCATCAACTACCTGATGGGGATCTCCCATTATTTCGGCATCGAGGTGGCGTTCGACGAATCACCCCAGAACGTCCGCAACGTCGTACGGACCCTGGGCTCCTACCTCGCCCGGGGCGTGGGATCCGCGGGCCCCCAGGGCATTTGAAACGCCCGAGCCTTTCGGTTCGGCCCGGGGAACACCAGGAGGGAACCATGGCAAAAGCCAAGATCATCGGCACGGGGATCTACGCACCCGGCGAACCCATCGACAACGCCGAACTCATGACTCTGACGGGGATCGAATTCGACGCGGCCAAGCACGAGGAGAGGCTTGGAATCCGGACGCGGCACATAGCCCGGCTCCGGGGAATCCCGGAGACCACCGCGGACTTCGCCGAGCGGGCGGCCCGTGCGGCCCTGGAGGACGCGGCGGTGGATCCCGGGGATGTGGGCCTCCTTATCGTGGGCACGGACACACCCGAGTATGTGAGCCCCGCCACCGCCATCCTGGTGCAGGGCCGCCTTCAAGGAGGGGAGCGCGACTCGACCGCCTACGACGTGGGGGCCTCCTGCGCCTCCTTCACCATAGCCCTGGACCAGGCGGCCCGGGTCCTGGCCGCCGAGCCCGGCTTTCGGTACGCCGTGGTCGTCGGGGTCTACAACATGCCCGCCCACATCCGGCCCGGGGACGCCTTCGGGTGGTCCATCTTCGCGGACGGGGCGGGGGCGGTGGTCCTGGAACGCGTAGGGGACGAAGATCCGTCCGGATACATCACCGGCCGACAGCGGACCGACGGGACCCAGTGGAATTTCATCGGCGTCTACGCGGGCGGAACCCGGAAGCCCGTGACCCGGGAACTCCTGGACAAGGGGGAATACGGCCTGGAACTCCTTCAGCGGCTGCCCGGGGATCGAAACGTCAAGCTCTGGCCGCCCCTGGTACGCTCCACCGCGGAGAAGGCGGGGCGTTCCGTCCAAGACCTTGACCATGTCCTGTTCACCCAGATCAACCGAAGCGTCATCGAGGAGGTCATGGGTATCCTCGAATTGCCGATGGCCAAGACCACCTGCGTCATGGACCGGTACGGGTACACGGGTTCCGCCTGCGTCCCCATGGCCCTGTACCATGCGATCCGGGAGGGGCGGATCCGCCGGGGAAGCCTGGTCTGCCAGGTGGCCTCGGGGGCCGGGTTCGCGGTGGGGTCCAACCTCTTCGTGTACTGAAGCCGGGCAAGGTTTTCGTATGGCCGCGGCACCCCGGTAAATCCCGCGGCCCTGGAGGAAGCATGAGCGACTGGAAGGAAGAGTATCGGAAACGCCTCGTGTCCATCGACGAGGCCGTTCGGGTCATCAAGAGCGGAGACGACGTGGTCGTGGCCCAGTGCGCCTCGGAACCCCAGGGAACCATGTCCAGGCTCCACACCATCGCGGACCGGGTGACGGACGTACGGGTCTTCTCGGTCCTGACCCTGAAGCCCTACGACTTCTACGTCAAACCCGAGATGAAGGGGCACTTCGAGCTGGCCAGCTGGTTCCACGCCCCGGGCTCCCGGGAAGCCCTGAAACGAGGCACCGGCACGGTTACCTTCGTTCCCAACATGCTCCACCGGGCGGCCACGGACCGGATCCACGCACGAAGGCCCGACGTCTTCATCGGGACCTGCACGCCCCCGGACCGGAACGGCTTCGTCTCCCTCTCCCTGGGGATCACCTACGAAAAGGATATCCTGGAAGCCGCATCCACGGTAATCCTGGAGGTGAACCCCCGCCTTCCGCGGACCCTGGGGGACACGCACCTCCGGGTCACGGACGCCACCTACTTCGTGGAGCACGAACAGGAGGTGCCCGCCCTCCCGGCGCCCCAGCCCACGGAGACGGACCTGGCGATCGGAGGCTACATCGCCGAGCTCGTGGAGGACGGGTCCACCATCCAGCTGGGGATCGGGGGCATCCCGAACGCCGCGGCCCTGGCCCTCCGGGGCAAGAAGGATCTGGGGGTGCACACGGAGATGATGGTGGACTCCATGATGGAGCTCTACGAGATGGGAGTGATCACGAACAAACGCAAGTCCCTGTTCAAGGACAAGTTCGTCTGCACCTTCGCCATGGGGTCCCGGGCCCTCTACGACTGGCTGGACGACAACGTTGCCGTGGAGTTCCGCCGGGGCCGCTGGGTCAACGATCCGGCGGTGGTCGCCCAAAACTCCCGGATGGTATCCATCAACACCTGCCTCATGGTGGACTTCACGGGCCAGGTTGCCAGCGAATCCATCGGAACCCAGCAGTACTCGGGGACCGGAGGCCAGTCCGACACCGCCCAGGGGGCCGTGGCGGGCTACGACGGCCTGGGGAAGTCCATCATAGCCTGCTACGCCACCGCCAAGGGCGGAACCGTGAGCACCATCGTGCCGACCCTGCCGGAGGGCACCGCCGTGACCCTGCACCGGTCCTTCGTGGATCACATCGTCACGGAACACGGGATCGCCCGGCTCCGGGGCCGCACGGTCCGGGAACGGACCCGGGAGCTCATCGCCGTGGCGAATCCGCGCTTCCGGGAGGAGCTCACGGCGCAGGCCAAGAAACTGGGGTATCTATAGGAGCGATTCGATACATCCATCCGGACCGATAGAAAGGTTAAGAGGACTCACCACGGAGGACACGGAGAGCACGGAGTATTTACAAAATATTGGATCAGGGAGGCTGTGCAAGCTTGAAAAGACTATTGAGGCGGTAGAAAGGACATTCGAACAAAAAATCCATCCTTTTTTCCGCTTCATCTTGCGCCTCCATTCGGATCGATGGTTCAAAGACCGGCTTCCTCCGTGTGCTCCGTGATCTCCGTGGTTGATTCCAGAAAAACCTAGAAGCCGTCCTCGACTACGGTATACTGTCTCCATGCTCCGCGATGCGCATATCCACGCCCCCGAGCTGGCCGAGCGGGACCCCGGTTTCCCGGACCGGTTCCGTGCCGGCGGGTACCGGGCCTGCTCCGCCGCCCACTCGGGTCCCGAGTTGGACGCAGCCCGGGCTCTCCGGGACTCGGGCCTCGACCTCCGGCTCTCCTTCGGGATCCATCCCCAGTGGACGGTCTGGACCTGGGTGGACCGCCTGGCCGAGGAGGCCCGGGCCGGCGGGATCGAGGCGATCGGGGAGGCGGGCTTCGACT
>JAAYUR010000019.1 GCA_012517645.1 Treponema sp. | reverse complement strand
TCCGGCGCCAGAGCTCCCGGTACGGCTCCTCACCGTATTCCTCGAGGAGGTACCGGGTGAAGAGAGCCCCGTAGGAGTAGGGAACCCGGCCGCAGGGATAGCGGTCCCAGGCCCCCGCGGCCTCCCAGAAGGTCTTGAACCTCCCCTGTCGGGCGTCCCGCCGGAGCTCGTCCGCGGTCAGGGGATCCGCCGCCCGGCCCCGGCCGGAACGGCCCTCCGCGGCTATGGACACCCCCTCCGCTAGGCTGGCCGGGGTCGTGAAATACGAGATCCCCGCGGCGTCCCCGAAGACCGCGGCCGCTAGGTTCCAGAGAGGCGGCCGGATCGTCAGGGAGACCGCGTGGGCCAGTTCGTGGCGGAAGAGGGCCCGCAGATCGTCGGCCTGGTATCCGAAGCCGTCGTTCGGGTCCGTGGGACGGAGGAAGAGCACGATCCTGCGGCGGGGCCACACGGTGTAGTACCCGTTCGGGCCGTCCGAGTCGGGGCTCAGGATCACCGGGAACCGCAGGCGGGGCTCCGTGCCCAGGAAGGCCGTGACCTGTCGATAGGCGTCGTCCGCGAAGGAGGCCAGCCGCTCGGCCTGGGGCCGGACATCCTCGGGAAAGGTGATGTCAAACCACTCGGAGCGGATCGTCCGGAGAGGGCGGTTCGGCGCCAAGAGGTCCGCCGCGGCGGGTGCGCTTGTCAGGACCGCGAGGAGGACCAGGGCGGCTGCCCGGGGTCGGCGCTTCATCGACCCAGGGCCTTCTCGTTGACCCGGCAGGTCCGCACCGGTCGTATCGACAGCGCCGAAGAGGTAGACATGGAGACATTCTCCGGCAGGGACGGGAAAAGCGCAAGGCCGCTCGAGCCGCTTTCCGGCTCGAAACCCCGGTCCGGCGTCACGGCCCCGTATCTGCTATACTCCACCCATGCTCATCGTCCCCTGGGAGCCCGCCCGGACGGAGATCCGGGTCGTCAACTCCCGCTTCATCGCGAGCCTCGAGCCCGTAGATTCCGCCGAGGCCGCCCGGGCCTTCATCGCCCGGATCCGCTCGGAGTTCCCGGACGCCTCCCACCACGTCCCCGCCTACGTCCTGGGCGGGGGCAAGACGGTCACGGAGTACTGTTCCGACGACGGGGAACCCTCCGGGACCGCGGGTCGGCCCCTCCTTGCGGTGCTCAAGGGCTCCGGCCTGGGGGACGCGGCGATCGTCGTAACCCGGTACTTCGGGGGGACCCTCCTGGGCACCGGGGGCCTCGTCAAGGCCTATTCGGAAGCGGGCAAGGCCGTCCTGGGCCGCACGCGGAAGGCGACCCTGGTGGAAACGGGGAGGTTCGAGCTGGACCTGCCCTATCGGCTCTTCGACCGATTCCAGGCCCTGGCCGAGGGACTCGGAGGGTCGATCGCGGAGCGCAGCTTCGGCGAGGACGTGAGCCTCGCGCTGGACCTTCCCCTGTCCGCCCGGGGGGACTTCGAGGCGGCCTTGAATTCCTTAAGTTCCGGGGAAGTCCGGGCGCGCCTCGTATCCGAGCGCCTCGCCCGGGTCCCCCTGTAGGCGGGCGTCGTCCGGCCGGGCCGGCCGCGTCGGGAGGCGGGGGGTTTTCTAAGCCTCGAAGAGCTCGGCGAACTCCCGGGGGAAGGGGCTGAATCCCGGCGGTATGCCCGGCACGTTCCTGAACTCTTCGCGCCGGTAAGCCTCGAACTCGTCCCGCACCCGAGCCGCGAAGGCCCGGTCCGAAAGGATGTCCACCGCCGAGAGGGCCATGGCCGACGCCGCCCGGATCATGCCTTCGTCCCCGGCGTTCGAAGCGGCGGCGGCGGCGAATTCCGGGGTGTGCAGGACCAACCCCTCCCCGATCCCGCAGTAGCCGTGGATGGCCGGGGCCTCCCAGCTGACGTCCGAGAAGTCCGTGGAGGTTCCGGGGTAGCGCTGGCGCTCCAAGTCCCGCCGGGAATCGAGGGGGTTCTCCACGTCCGCGCCCAGGGAGCGGAGGT
>JAAYUR010000487.1 GCA_012517645.1 Treponema sp. | reverse complement strand
TCCTTCGACCGGACCGCCCTGATCACGGCCCCCGCGGATCAAGGCCTGGCGGGCCGAATGCCCCAGGACATGGACGAGCGGGCGGTAAACTACCTGTTCAAGACCCCCGGCGGCTCCCTCTACCACTCCGGGGACTCCCATTACTCGAACTACTACGCCAAGCACGGCAACGACCACCGGATCGACGTGGCCCTCGGATCCTACGGGGAGAACCCCCGGGGGGTGACGGACAAGATGACCAGCGTGGACATCCTGCGCATGGCCGAATGCCTCCGCGCCAGGGTGGTCATACCCTTCCACCACGACATCTGGACCAACTTCCAGGCGGACCCCATGGAGATCGTGGCCCTGTGGAGGATGAAGAAAGACCGCATGGGCTACGGATTCACTCCCTTCGTCTGGCAGGTGGGAGGGAAATTCACCTGGCCCGCGGACAAGGACCGGATCGAGTACCATTACCCCCGGGGCTTCGAGGATGTCTTCGAAGGCCCGACGGACCTGCCGTACCCCTCGTTCCTGTAAAGGAGTCCCCGGGATTCACCACGGAGGACACGGAGGCGCGCGAGCCGGAACTATGTCCGGCTCGCGGCGGCGAAGCCCTTCGGGCTTCGCCGATTATAGTTGATTGCATGATCGCCTAAGTTGTCACAGCCCCCGGGTGTCCGGGGGCTGTTTGGTTTCGGTCGCTTGTTTGTTATGACAGGGCGGCGGGCCGGACGGAATAAATGGGCTATTTCTGCCCGTAGTAGGCGCCGGCCCCGTGCTTCCGGAGGTAGTGCCGGTCCAGGAGCTCCTTGGGCATGGGCCCCGGGTTCCCGTAGGACCGGGACAGGATGGACATCCGGGCCACCTCCTCCAGGACCACGGCGTTCAGGGCCGCGTCCCCGGGGCTCTTCCCCCAGGCGAAGGGGCCGTGGCTGCGCACCAGGACCGCGGGCACCCGGGCGGGGTCGATGCCCCGGGTCCGGAAGGTCTCCACGATGACGTTCCCGGTCTCGGCCTCGTACGCTCCCTCGATCTCCGCCCGGGTCATGGCCCGAGTGCAGGGCACGGGTCCGTAGAAGTGATCCGCGTGGGTGGTTCCCTCCGCCTCCAGGTCGGCGCCCGCCTGGGCCAGGGCGGCGGCGTGGACCGAGTGGGTGTGCACCACGCCCCCCAGGGAGGGGAAGGCCCGGTACAGGACCAGATGGGTGGCCAGGTCCGAGGAGGGGCGCAGGCTTCCTTCCAGCACCTTTCCGTCGAGGTCCGTAAGGACCATGTCCCCGGGCCGCATCGCGTCGTAGGGAACCCCCGAGGGCTTGATGGCCACGATCCCGCGCTCCCGGTCGATGCCGGAGGCGTTGCCCCAGGTCAGGATGGCCAGGCCCCGGTCCCGGAGCTCCAGGTTCGCGCGGAAGACGGATTCCTTCAGTTCCTCGACGGTCATGCGACGCCTCCTTCCCGCATCCGGCCCAGGATCCACTGCCGGGCGGCCCGGATCTCCGCGGCCGGGTCCGGTGATTCGTGGGTCCACATCTCGACCAGATAGGAGCCACGATACCCGATCGACCGCAGGGCGCGGAAGGCCCCCGGGAAGTCCACGCACCCGGTCCCGAAGGGCACCTCCCGGAACCGTCCCGGGAAGCCCGGCCGAGGCCTCAGGGTGTCCTTCAGGTGGACCGCGGCGATCCGCCCCCGGGCCTTCGCCAGTTCCCCGGCCACGTCCTCGGCCCAGGCCGAGAGGTTCCCGATGTCCGGATAGACCTGGAACCAGGCGGAGGGCAGTTTCTCCGCGAACTCGAGCCACCGGGAGACGGTGCCCAGGAAGGGGGTGTCCATGATCTCCATGGCGACGCAGACCTGGGCCCTCTCCGCCAGCTCCACGGCCCGGGCCAGGCCTTCCTCGAACCGCGCCCGGGTCTGGGGGGTCGAAGGCTCGTAGTAGACGTCGTAACCCGCCAGCTGGATGGTCCGGATCCCCGTATCCGCCGCCAGGTCCACGGCCCGGGCCAGGATATCCCGGGCCCGTTCCCGAGCCTTCGAGTCCGAGCTCCCGAGGGGGAAGCGCCGGTGGCCGGACAGGCACATCGAGGGCACCCGGAGCCCGGAGTCCGCCACGGCCTCGCGGAAG
>JAAYUR010000070.1 GCA_012517645.1 Treponema sp. | reverse complement strand
TGCCGCAGGGAGTGAAGAAGGGTTCCATACAGCCTCCTCGGAGGGGGGCGAGCCGTTCCGGTCCCCGGAGCGTCCGCCGGTTTTGAGGAAAGACTACCGGGAAACCATGTCGAAAAATGTCAAGGTTTATCTGAAATCCCCGATTTTTTCATACAATTCCGCGACTTTCCGCGCCCGATCGGCGAACTCCGCCCGGATCTCCGGAGGGCCCAGGACCTCGATCCCGTCCCCGAAGCCCATCAGAAAGCTGAACAGCCATTCCCCGTCGGGCATACGGAGGTCGACGACGCGTCCTCCCCTGCCGTCGGGGATGCCGAAATCCCGGCCCAGATCATCCTCGAACCGGGTCAGGGCGGACGGCGCGACCCGGATGCGCAGCTCTGTCCTACGGCCGTACACGGACCTCCAGGCGTCCTCGGAAGGCTCCGGGCGAGGTTCGAATCGTTCCATCCGGGTCTTCGGGCGCTCGATCCGGACGAGCTTGAAGAGCCGCCAGTCCCGCCGGAGTCGGCACCAGGCCCAGAGGTACCAGCCCTCCCAGAGGTAGACCACCGCCGCGGGCTCCACGGTCCGATCGGTCCTCCGGCCCTCCGCGTCCCGGTACTCGAACTGGACCAACCGGCGTTCCTCGATGGCGTCCCGAAGCAGTTCCACCAGGGACCGCTCGTCTCGGCCGGGGGCCAGGGAGATCCGGAGCCAGGACAAGCGCCGGGTCCGGGACCTTCCCAGAAGGGCGTCGATCTTGGCGGCCGCCCGTTCCAAACCCCGGTCTCCGACAGCCTCCTCGATTCCTGTCAGGGCCGCGGAGGCAGCCGCCAGTTCCGACCGGTCCAGGACAGATCGGTCCAGGGCGTAGCCCGGAAGGATCCGGAAGCCTCCCTCCCGGCCCGGTGTGGCCTCGATGGGGCAGCCCCAGGCGGACAGGAGATCGAGGTCCCGGTACAGGGTCCGTGTCGATACCCCGAAGCGCCGGGCCAGGTCGGGGGCCGAGTGCAGCCTGCCTCCCGCCAGGAGGAGGAAGAGCGAGAGTATCCGTTCCGCCCGGAGGCTCGGAGCGTCCGGGGGCGAATCGTCGCGGGTCCGGGGCATAGGGCATTTTATCCCGGCGAAGGAGGACGGGGAAGCGTAGGGGGCCCCCCGCCTCGAGCTACACGCCGACCGGTTCGGGTTGCCTACGATGCTCGAAGCGTTATACTAAAACCATGAGCAAGAACATTTCTTTCTTCTTCGACTACGCGGACGGGGAGTTCGACGGGGAATCCTTCAACGGGCCGTCCCTCATGGCCACCCTGGACTGCCTGACCGCCCAGGCGGCGGCCAGCAAAGATACCTGGGAAGGCTACAGCGCCTGGAACGTGGCCATCCACGTGGCGTACTACAAGTATTACTTCGTTCGGGCGATCCGGGGACAGGACGCGGCGGGAGATTTCCCCTATCCCAAGGACAAGCACGGCTTCGGGGATCCCCCGGAGGCAACCGCGGAAGCATGGGCCGAGACGCGGGCGTACCTCCGCAGGATCCACAGGGAATTGATGGAGGCCCTGATCGAGTTGGGCCCCGAGCGCTTTTCGGAGACTATGCCCCGCTGGGACATGCCCTACGGCAAGGCGGTCGCCTGGCTCCTGAACCACGACGCGTACCACGCGGCCCAGATCCGGAACATGGGCGTCCCGGGCCTCCGGGAGAAGCGATCGACCTGAGCAGGCGGATCCCGGGCTCAGCGGTAGCGCCCTGCGTACCTCCTACATCCAGGTAAGCCCGCCGCCCTCGATGCCCACGACCACCGTGGAGATCGGGACCGAGCGGGACGCGGAGCCGGCTGCCTCCTGGACCAGTCGGGACAGGCCTCCGCAACAGGGCACCTCCATGATCGCCACGGTCACGGAGGATACCTGGGCTTCGTCGATCAGGGCCCGGATCTTGTCCAGGTAGACCTCCCGGCCATGGTCCAGCTTGGGGCAGGCGATCACAAGGCGTCGCCCGGCCAGCAGGGCCTGGTGGAAGGCCCCGCAGGCGAAGGCGGTGCAGTCCGCGGCGATCAGGAGGTCCGCCCCCCGGAAATAGGGCGCCCGGGGGTTCACAAGATGGAGCTGGACGGGCCACTGCTCCAACCGGGAAGCGAGGCTTCCGGCCGCGCCCGCCCCGGACGGGCCGCCCGCGGGCTTCGGGGCGGGGACCGCGGCCGGTGTGCCGGCGCTCGCCGCGAAGGAACGGGCCGCGGAGCCGGGACAGCCTCCGGACATTCCGTTGTCGATCCGCGGGGCCGCGAAGGAGGCGGGAACGACGGGCTTCAGGAGGGAGCTCCCTCGGGTTCCTGCGGCGGCCCGGGGTTCGGGGAAGGAGGCGCCGCAGCCGCAGGGGGCGGGCTCGGGGACGGTCAGGCCCTTTTCGGCCAGCACGGCCCGGGCCTGGGCCAGCCAGGT
>JAAYUR010000044.1 GCA_012517645.1 Treponema sp. | reverse complement strand
CTGCTCGTTCCGTCGGATCCATGGGGAGGATTGTACCGTGAAGGGCGGGGAACCGCTAGGGCAAGAGCATCACCTGGAGGATCTGCAGGATGGGAAAGGCGATGCAGACTATTATAAAGACGATTTCCAGGACGATCATCGTGCGTTCACTTTTATCGCTCTTGACGATCTCGTATATGTTCTGGAGGGCTCCCAGGCGGCGATCTACGCTTCGGGTCCAGCCCTCCACGCTGAAGATCCGGCCCATGTGGACGTAGATCTGCCCCAGGAAATAGTCGCCGATGATCTTGGCGGAGTTTTCCAGGTTCTCCAGGATGAACAGGGCTTCCAGCCGGAGCCCCTGGAGTCGGGCGAACTTGACTGGAAGGGCCCGGATCCGGGCCTTTCGGCTCCGCCGTCCCCGACTCTGGGAGTAGAAGGCTCGAAGGTCCTTCTCGGCGTCCTCCAGCCAATGGTCCAGGAGGCGGTCCAGGACCCGGAGCTCCAGAAGCTGGTAATTGGCGTGCTCCGCGATCAGGAGGATGTCTTCCCAGTCCCGGGATCGGTCCAGGATGACACAGTGGTCCAGGTCGAAGATGGCCAGGTCCTCCGCTCCGTACGAGAAGGGGTTGGCCAAGGACTTGCGGACCTGGGCATCGTGAAGGTCCTGGGGTTCCGGCTCGCCCTCCAGGAGGGACGCCAGGGCGCGGCCGTGCCGGGCCACGAAGGAGTCCGGACTGCCCCTGCCCCAATCGGAGATGCAGTAGGCGGTGTACGTCTCCCGCTCGGGGGCGGTTCCGGACTCCTCGTCCCGGGAAATGGCGGGTCCCAATCGCTCGTGCAGGTCCCGGAAGCGCTCCTCTATGAACTGGTCGACCGTGCAGGTCTTGCCGCCCAGCGAGAAGGCCCTGCGTTCCAGGGAGTGGAGCTCCGAAAGCTTCGCCGTCAACCGAATCCGGACCGAGAGGGAGATGACCCCCTCGTCGTAGAGCTTGGCGGTGGCCTCCGCGCCCTCGTAGGCCGCGGGGGAGGGGGACCCGAAGGCGTCCCGCTCCAGGGCTACGCAGAGGGTCTTGGGCAGGGTCAAGGAAGCCGGGGTGTTCCTGCGTTTTACCGCCTTGGAGTCCGTCCGTCCCGGAAGGACCGAGGAGGCTTTCTTGAGGTCGATCGACCGGCCCACGTCGAACAGGACGAATCGCACGTATTCCACCGCGAGTGTCGGCTCCCGGCGGGGCCGCCTGTCCGCGGCCCCGCCGCTTAGGCCGGCCGCGTCGAGGCGGACGGCCCCGGAGGGTGCGGTCCGGACCGGGCTCATTCGGACCGCACCTCCCGGCGGAAGAGCTCCCGGTTGGCGGCGCTTAGAATGAGGACCGTGTTGTTCGGGACGACGTAGGGCACCGAGAAGAGGCCGCCGGGGTGCTGGGCGGAGAGCAGGACGATCTTCTCTCCCGTGGGGTATTGGGCCGTCAGGGTGACCTTGAGCAGGTAGGGGAAGACGGGCAGGGTCTCCTCCAGGAGTCCCGCGACCATGCCCTTTTCCGGGGCGGGCCGGGACACCAGGACGCTGACGGGGGCGTCCGGGGCGACCAGGGAGCCCGGGGCGGGCATCTGGGAGACTACCAGACCCGGGCGCTCCCGTCCTTCCGGGGCTCGCATGGAGAAGGCAAAGGCGACGCCCGATTCCTCGATCCGCCGGATGGCTTCGGGGATGGAGAGACCCTGGAGCTCGGGCACCTTGACCCGGGCCTGCTCGGGACCGCGGCTCACCAAGAACACCAGCTCCGTAAGGCCCGAGATCTCCGTGCCCGGGACCGGCTTCTGTTCCAGGATCGTCCCCGCCGGGGCCCGGTCGAAGATATAGACGGGAGGTTCCCGGATCGCCAGCAGGGGTCGTGTGGAGGCGAACAGGGTCTGGAGGTGGATCTTGACCTCGTCCAGGGTCTGGCCGACGTAATTTTCCACCTGGTTGACCGCGGGGCCCCGGCTTACGGTCAGGAAGATGCGCCGGCCGGCCTTTACGATCGTTCCCGCCGGGGGTCTCTGCTCCAGGACCCGGCCCCTATCCGAGGGGTTCGAGGAAAAGCGCAGGGAAATGCGGGGGTACAGCTCCTTTTCCTGGAGCTTGATCAGGGCCGTGGTCAGCTCCAGTTTCGTCACCTCGGGGACCATGGTCTGTTCCGCACCCTGCAGGGCCAGGAAGAAGGCGATAAGGCCGGCGACGGTCATCAGGACGATGATACCCACCAGGGCAAGGAGGGTGAATTTATGGGATTCGGGGTCCAGCTCTTCGAGGCGCTTGATGTCGAACGGCAGTTTCATGCTCGGTCCCGGATTCGAGGATTCGACCCTCGGCCCCGCACGGTACCGGATGTCAGTGGAAACGAGCCCCCACGATATCTCTCACTCCGTTCGCGAATTCCCGGAACGGCAAGGATTTTTTCGTCTGGAGCTGGAGGCGCCGCAGGGCCAGGAGGCCGTTCCCCGTTTGTACCATTATTCCCCGAGACTTGT
>JAAYUR010000371.1 GCA_012517645.1 Treponema sp. | reverse complement strand
CAGCATGCGATCGCAAAGTGGTGCGACGCGGACATCATCGTCTACATCGGCTGCGGGGAGCGGGGAAACGAGATGACCGACGTGCTCACGGAGTTCCCCAAGCTGGTGGACCCCCGGACCGGCCGGAGCCTCATGGAGCGGACGATCCTGATCGCCAACACATCGAACATGCCCGTGTCCGCCCGGGAGGCCAGCGTGTACACCGGGGTAACCTTGGCGGAATACTACCGGGACCAGGGTTACCACGTGGCCGTGATGGCGGACTCCACCTCCCGCTGGGCGGAAGCCCTGCGGGAGCTTTCGGGCCGCATGGAGGAGATGCCCGCGGAGGAGGGCTTCCCCGCCTACCTGCCCACCCGGATCGCGGAATTCTACGAGCGGGCGGGGTACATGGATACCCTGTGCGGCCGGGAGGGCTCGGTCTCCATCATCGGGGCCGTGAGTCCCCCGGGGGGCGACTTCTCGGAGCCCGTGACCCAGCACACCCGCCGCTTCGTCCGCTGTTTCTGGGGCCTGGACCGCCAGCTGGCGAACGCCCGGCACTACCCCGCCATCTCCTGGCTGGACAGTTACTCGGAGTACCTGGACGACGTCACCCCCTGGTGGGAGGAACACGCCGGCGCCTCCTGGGCCGCGGAGAGGCGGGAGATCCTGGAGCTTCTCCAGCGGGAAGTGCGGCTTCAGCAGGTGGTCAAGCTGGTGGGACCGGACGCCCTGCCCGATTCCCAGCGCTTCGTCCTGGAGGTCTGCTCCCTGTTCAAGAACGCCTTCCTCCAGCAGAACGCCTTCGACGACGTGGACCGGTATTCCTCGGTGGACAAGCAGCTGCGGATGCTCTCCCTGATCCTGGTCTACTGGAGAAGGGGCTCCGCCGCGATCAAGCGAGGGGTCACCCTGGTCAAGCTGAAGCAGATGAAGGTCCTGTCGGACATCGTCAAAATGAAGTTCAACATCCGGGACGAGGGGGCCGCGGAGTTCGACAAGCTCCAAGCCCGGTTGGAGCGGTCCCTGGATCAACTGGAGTCCATCTATGCCTGACGCGGAAACCGGAAACGAGACCCGCCGCCGGCTCATGTCCGGACGGGAATATGTCGGAGCGGACCGCATCGACGGCCCCCTTGTCTTCATCCGGAAGACCCACCCGGTGGGATACCGCGAGCTGGTGGAGTGCGTGGACCGTGAAGGGCGCACCCGGCTGGGCATGGTGCTGGACACCAGCGACGACGCGGTGGTGGTTCAGGTCTTCGAGGGCACCCAGGGCTTGACCATGCCGGAAACCAAGGTCCGGTTCCGCGGCCGCCCCCTGACCCTGGGGGTCAGCGATACGATGTTGGGTCGGGTCTTCGACGGCCTCGGGCGCCCCATCGACGGGGGTCCCGCTCCCTTGGCGGAGTCGGAGATCGACGTCAACGGCCGGCCCATCAACCCGACCTCCCGGGAATACCCTCGGGACTTCATCCAGACGGGGATCTCCGCCATCGACGGGATGAACACCCTGATCCGGGGACAGAAACTCCCGATCTTTTCGGGGAACGGACTGCCCCACAACGAGCTGGCCGCCCAGATCGCCCGGCAGGCCAAGATCCGGGGAGGCGCCGGGGACTTCGCGGTGGTCTTCGCGGCCATGGGGGTCAAGCACGACGTGGCCCGGTACTTTACCCGGTCCTTCGAGGAGACGGGGGTCCTTGAGAACGTGGCCCTATTTTTGTCCCTGGCGGACGACCCCTCCATCGAGCGGATCATCACCCCCCGCACGGCCCTGACCCTGGCGGAGCATCTGGCATACCGGAAGGGTCTCCACGTCCTGGTGATCCTCACGGACATGTCCAACTACTGCGAGTCCCTCCGGGAGATCTCCACCATCCGGGGGGAGATTCCCTCCCGAAAGGGTTACCCGGGCTACCTCTATTCGGACCTGGCGGAGATCTACGAGCGGTCCGGAATGATCCGCGGCTCCGCGGGCTCCATCACCCAGCTGCCCATCCTGACCATGCCCAGCGACGACATCTCCCACCCCATCCCGGACCTGACCGGGTACATCACGGAGGGGCAGATCGTCTTCGAGCGGGAGATGGCCGGCCGGGGGATCTACCCGCCCGTGGCGGGTCTGCCGTCCCTCTCCCGGCTCATGAAGGACGGCATCGGCGAAGGCATGACCCGGGAGGACCATCCCCATCTGGCCAGCCAGCTCTTCGCGGCCTATAGCTACGTGAAGGACGTGCGGAACCTGGCCTCGGTCATCGGGGAGGAGGAGCTGACCCCCCTGGACCACCAGTACCTGGAATTCGGGGAGTTTTTCGAGCGCAGGTTCGTCAGCCAAGGGAAGGACGAGGACCGTCCCATCGAGCAAACCTTGGACCTCGGCTGGGAAGCCCTGAGGCTCCTGCCCTCGGAGGAGCTCCACCGGGTCACGGACGAGGAGATCGAGAAGTACTACCTGGGGGCGGGCTAGACCATGCGCGCCGTAGCTCCCACCAAGACCAGCCTCTTGAAGCTTCGGGAGGAGCTGAAGTTCGCCCGCCTTGGCCACGAACTCCTGGACCAGAAGCGAAACATCCTGGTCGTGGAACTGCTGACCCTGGTGGACCAGGCCGCGGAGTACGAAAAGAAGGTGGAAGCCGCCCTGGAAACCGCCTACCGGTCCCTGCAGGAGGCCGCCCTGGGGATGGGAAAGCTCAGGGTCTCCTCGGCCGCCGCGGCGGTGAACCTGGAACCCTCGGTGACCCTGCGCCATCGCAAGGTGATGGGCGTCATCCTGCCGGTGGTGGAAACCTCCTTCCAGGAGAGGGCTCCCCACTACAGCGCCCTGGGAACCAGCGTATGGATGGACAAGTCCGTGCAGGATTTCCAGGAAGCCCTTAAGCTGATGGGGCGTTTCGCGGAGCTCAAGGCGTCCATCATGCGCCTGGCCGCGGAAGTCAGGAAGACCATCCGCAAGGTGAACGCCCTGGAAAAGATCGCCATTCCCGACCTGGAGGAATCGGTGCATTATATACAGGGCCGATTGGAAGAGAACGAGAGGGACATGTTCACCCTCATGAAGATGGTGAAGAACCGATTGACCCGAGAAGAGGCGGAGGCGGCGATGCCATGACAAAACCCATCCGGAGGATCCTCGCGTACGTGGACGGCACGGAACAATCCGTGACCGCCGCGCAGTACGCCATCGTCCTGGCCAAGAGCCTGGGCGCGGAGCTCTACGCCCTGTACGTCATCAACACCCGCGCCCTCTCGGAGCTGGTCAAGGCCCATATCTTCCTGGATTCCGAACAGGAGGAATACCACCGGGACCTGGACGAGGACGCCGAGCGCTACCTGAACCACGTCCGAAACCTGGCCCGGTCCAAGGGGATCGCCGTCACCGCGGAACGGTCCAGCGGGGCGGTCCACCAGGAAATCCTGGCCAAGGTCCGGGAGCACGGAATCGACCTTCTGGTCCTGGGCGAGATCTCCCAGATCCGCAGCCGCCGGGACGAGCTGTACAACGAGACCGAGCGGGCGATGCGAAGCGTGTCCTGCTCCGTCCTGATCGCCAAGAACGAGGAGCGCATCGCCGAGCTCTTCGACGAACTCGACTGAGAAGCGGAGGGAACTACATGGCATTGATCGACCTGATCCGGGAGGACGTCGTCCGGGTGCCCCTGGCCGCGGGATCCAAGGAAGGGATCATCCGAGAGCTGATCCAGACCCTGGCCGCGGCGGGCAAGGTTTCCGACCCCGAGGCCGCCGCCCGGGCGGTGCTGGACCGGGAGGCCAAGGGAAGCACCGGGCTGGAGGAGGGAGTGGCGGTTCCCCACGGCAAGACCCCCGCGGTGCAGAGTCTGGCCATCGCCGTGGGCGTGGCGCCCCGGGGGGTAGACTTTGCGGCCCTGGACGGCAAGCCCTCCCACCTTTTCTTCGTGATCCTGGCCCCTCCGGACCAGTCGGGCCCCCACATCGAGGCCCTGGCGGAGATCGCCCGCCTGTGCCGGTCCAAGGCCTTCTGCAGAACCCTGATCTCGTCCCGGGACCCCAAGGAAGTGGTGGAGCTCTTCCAGGATTGACCTTCCCGTCCCCGTCCCGGGCGACAGGATGCTCCACCCTGCCGCCTCGGCCCCCTGGTTCCCTAAAAAACCTAGCCAAAGGGGACGAAGCGGCGTATCATAGTCGGAAATAAGATAAAGGAGGATCGAATGCCTGGTTTCTCGACCGAAGGGGCCGTCTGGTGGCCCTTCGACATCACCGAACGCTTCATGGTGGACGTGTTCAAGGGGTACGGGGTTCCCGCGGGGGACGCCGAGGTCTGCGCGGAGGTCCTGATCACCGCGGACAAGCGGGGGATCGACTCCCACGGAGTCGGCCGCCTCAAGCCCATCTACATCGACCGGATCAAGGACGGGCAGATCAATCCCGTCACCAAGGTGGACCTGATCAAGGAAGGCCCCACGACCGCGGTCCTGGACGCCAACAACGGCATGGGCCAGGTGGTGTCCAAGAAGGCCATGCTCATGGCCATCGAGAAGGCCCGGAAGTACGGGATGGGCATGGTGGTCGTGCGGAACTCCAACCACTACGGGATCGCGGGGTACTATACCGGCTTGGCGGCGGACCACGGGATGATCGGCTTTTCCGGCACCAACGCCCGTCCCTCCATAGCCCCGACCTTCGGTGTGGAGAACATGCTGGGCACGAACCCCCTCTGCTTCGCCATGCCCACAGATGAACCCTTCCATTTCAACATCGACTGCGCAACCTCCATCTCCCAGCGGGGCAAGATCGAGGTGTACGCCCGGCAGAAGAAGGACATCCCGCCGGGTTGGGTCATCGGAGCGGACGGAACGACCAAGGTTGATTCCATCGCGGTCCTGGACGACCTGGTCAAGGGGACCGCGGCCCTGACCCCGGTCGGAGGGATCGGGGAGGAAGGGGGCGGACATAAGGGATACGGCTGGGCCACCACCGTGGAGATCCTCTCCTCCGCCCTCCAGCAGGGTGCGTTCATGAAGAGCCTTTTGGGTTTCGAAAACGGGAAGAAAGTTCCGTATAAGCTGGGACACTTCTTCATGGCCGTAAACATCGAGGCCTTCACGGACCTCGCCGCCTTCAAGAAGACCGCCGGGGACATCTGCCGGGCCCTGCGGAATTCCAAGAAGGCCCCGGGCCAGGACCGGATCTGGACCGCCGGGGAGCCCGAGTGGGACGCCTGGCTGGAGCGCAAGGACAAGGGAGTCCCCCTGGACGAGGTGGAGCGGGCCCAGTTCGACCAGATGAAGGCGGAGCTCAAGCTGACCCAGTACAAGTTCCCGTGGGAAGCGTAATCCGAACGTGAAGCAACCGTGGAGGAACCCATGAAATCCAAGACCCTCTCCCTGTCCGACATCGACGGCCTCTTTCCCGCGGATCTTTCCCCGGACAAGAAAGCCCAGGCCAAGACCCTGTTCCTCAAGAAGCTGTCCCTGGAGGCCCACCGCTTCTACGGCGGCAAGATGCAGACCGTGCCCAAGTGCGGCATCTACGGATTCAACTGGTTCAACGTCTGGTACACCCCCGGGGTGTCCAAGATCTCTACTTCCATCCGGGACGACAACGACATCTCCTTCGAGACCACCTGCCGGGGCAACCTGGTGGCGGTGGTCAGCGACTCCACCCGGGTCCTTGGGGACGGGGACTGCACCCCCCCGGGCGGCCTGGGGGTCATGGAGGGCAAGTCCCTGCTCATGAAGTACCTGGGAGGGGTGGACGCCGTGCCCCTCTGCGTGGACTCCCGGAACGAAGCGGGCAAGCACGACCCCGCCAAGATCATCGAGTTCGTGAAGATGTGCCAGCACTCCTTCGGGGCGATCAACCTGGAGGACATCAGCCAGCCCAACTGCTTCCGGGTCCTGGACGAGCT
>JAAYUR010000135.1 GCA_012517645.1 Treponema sp. | reverse complement strand
AGGGCGCCTGACGGCAACGAAGGGGCGCTGGCGCGCCTCTTCGTCGATTTACCTAATCTCCGGTCCCTCCGACAGACCGAAACTCGTCAATCGGGTTCGTGATAGAGAAAGCAAGCCACCTGGTGTCTCGTCAGGCGCCGAGGGCGCCTGACGGCAACGAAGGGGCGCCTGTGCGCCCCTTCGTCGATTTACCTAATCTCCGGTCCCTCCGACAGGCCGAAACTCGTCAATCGGGTTCGTGATAGAGAAAGCAAGCCACCTGGTGGTCGGGACCGGAGTCCTTCAGGCGCGGGAGGTTGTCCCGGCACTTGTCCATGCGCTTGGAACAGCGGTCGTAGAAGTAGCAGCCCGTTCGGGCCTTGTCCGGGGACGGTACGTCGCCGGTCAGGATGATGCGCTGGCGCTTCTTCTCGATCTTGGGGTCCGGGATCGGGGCCGCGGACAGGAGGGCTTGGGTGTACGGATGCAGGGGGGATTTATACAGCTCCCCGGACTTGGCGGTCTCCACGATCACTCCCAGGTACATCACGGCCACCCGGTCGGAGATGTACTGGATCACCGACAGGTCGTGGGCGATGAAGAGGTACGTGAGCCCGAACTCCTCCTGCAGGTCCTTGAAGAGGTTCAGGATCTGGGCCTGGATGGATACGTCCAGGGCGGAGACCGGCTCGTCGCAGAGCACCAGCTCGGGCTTGAGGGCCAGTGCGCGGGCTATCCCGATGCGCTGGCGCTGGCCGCCCGAGAACTCGTGGGGATAGCGGTTCTTGAAGAACCGGGAAAGCCCCACCCGTTCCATGAGCTGTTCCGCCCGGGCGTCCATCTCCTTGTCGGTCATGTCCAGAAGCCCCCGCTGCTTGAAGATGCGCAGGGGCTCGGAGATGATGGAGCCGGTGGTCATGCGGGGGTTCAGGGACGCGTAGGGGTCCTGGAAGACCACCTGCATGTTCTTGCGGGCCGCCAGGAGCTCCTGTTTCGAGGCCTTCGTGAGCTCCTGGCCCTTGAGCACGACTTCTCCGGCGGTGGGCTTGTACAACTGGGCGATGGCGCGCAGGGTCGTGGACTTTCCGCATCCGGACTCGCCCACCAGGCCCAGGGTTTCGCCCTTGCGGATCGTGATGTCCACGCCGTCCACGGCGTAGATATATCCCTTCTTCCGGTTCCAGAGGAAGCCCTGGTGGGTGGGGAAGTGCATCTTGAGGCCCCGGACCTCCAGCAGGTTGGTGTCGTTCATGCTATTTCCCCTCCGAATAGAGCCAGCAGGCCACATCCCGGCCCTTGGCAAGGGTTGTGACCGTGGGGTACTTGATCTTGCAGATGTCCAGGGCGCGTTCGCACCTCGGATAGAAGGGGCAGCAGTCCGGCAGGTTGATCACGTTGGGCGGCTGTCCTTTGATGGAGAAGAGCCTCTGCTGGGTGGCCTTGTCCAGGCGCGGCACGCTCTTGATGAGTCCCTGGGTGTAGGGGTGTTTGGGATCCCCGAAGATCTCCTCCGCGGTGCCCCGCTCCACGATGCGTCCGGCGTACATGACGTTGATGTTGTCGCACATCCCCGCCACCACCCCCAGGGAGTGGGTGATCAGGATGACCGCCGTTCCGAGCCGGGCGGTCAGGTCCTTGATCAGCTCCAGGATCTGGGCCTGGATGGTCACGTCCAGGGCGGTGGTGGGCTCGTCCGCGATCAGGACCTCGGGGTTGCAGGACAGGGCCATGGCGATCATGACCCGCTGGCGCATTCCGCCGGAAAACTGGTGCGGATAGTTGTCGATCCGCTTTTCCGGCGAGGGAATCCCGGCCAGCTTCAGCATCTCGATGGACTTGTCCTTGGCGTCCTTCTTGCTCATCCCCTGATGCAGGACGATGGTCTCGATCATCTGGGTGGAGATGCGCAGGAAGGGGTTCAAGCTGGTCATGGGATCCTGGAAGATCATGGAGATCTTGTTGCCCCGGATGGAGCGGATCTCCTCGTCCGGCATCTTGAGTATGTCCTTGCCCCGGAAGAGGACTTCGCCCCCGGCGATGCGTCCCGGGGGTACGGGAATCAGCTTCATCACCGCCAGGTTTGTCACGCTCTTGCCGGAACCGGATTCGCCCACGATGCCCAGGGTTTCCCCCTTGCGAAGGTCGAAAGAGACCCCGTCCACGGCCTTCAGGAGCCCCTCGTCCAATTTGAAATATGTCTTCAGGTCCTTGACCTGCAGGATGACGTCGTCGGTCATTCGGTACACTCCTTGAGGGGGATTAGCCCCGGTTCTTGCTCTGGGGGTCCAACGCGTCCCGCAGGCCGTCGCCCAGGAAGTTCATGCAGAACAGGAACACCGTCATGGTGATGGCCGGCACCAGAAGCTGCCAGGCTCGGAGTTCCATACCCCGCACGCCCTCGCTGACCAGGGTTCCCCAGGAGGCTTGGGGCGCGGACACGCCCAGCCCCAGGAACGAGAGGAAGCTCTCCTGCATGATGAAGGAAGGCATGAGCAGGGTGGAGAAGACGATGATCACCCCCAAGGTGTTCGGCAGGAGGTGGCGGAAGATGATCCGGGGGGTACCGGCGCCCATGGACCGGGCGGCTTCCACGAACTCGCTGTTCTTAAGGCTGATGATCTGCCCCCGGACGACCCGGGCGATGGTCAGCCAGGAGATCAGGGCGATGGCCACGAAGAGGATGACGATGCTGCCCCGGCCCTTGTTGCCCGCGATGGACATGATGATGATCACCACGAGCATGTAGGGCAGGGAATACATGATGTCCACGAAGCGCATCAGGAAGTTGTCCGTCATGCCCCCCACGTAGCCGGAGATGGATCCGATCAGGATACCGATCAGCACGGCGGTGAGGGTTCCCACAAGTCCGATCATGATGGAGATCCGCCCCCCGTAGATGGTCCGGGCCAGCATGTCCCGTCCCAGGTCGTCGGTTCCCAGGATGTAGACCCTGCTGTGGATCGGATCCGTGTGGATGGTATTCCGGAGGCTTTCGATCTCCGCCTTCGTCCGGTCGAGCTCTTCCTGGACGGAATCGATGTAGGTGTATTCGAAGGCGGCCTCCTCGGTTTGTTCCGTCTCGGCCTCGGCCTCCGCCTCGGCTTCCGCCGTCCCTTCGGATTCCCCGCCTTCCTCGTCGTCAAAGACGATCTCGGGGGCCGGGCCGAAGTCGAAGCCCGTCCCGGAGCTGTAGGATGTGTCTCCCGCAGCCCCCCGGGAGGCTATGCTCTCCTCCAGCTGGGCCAGGCGGGCTTCCAGCCGTTCGATCACGAGCTCACCCGCCGGCTTGAAGGAGGGGCGGAGGTTCTGGTGGTCGATGTATTGTTCCGTGTAGCTCTTGAGGATGCCCGCGGACTGAAGCAGAGGGGAAAAGAGCGTCACCAGGACGTAGAAACCGACGATCCAAAGAGAGATCACCGCCATACGGTTCCTGCGCAGCCGTTTCCAGGCGTCCGCCCAGAGGGAGACCGGCTTTACATACTGGTTGAATTCGTTGACGGTGTCCTCGTCGTTCTGCATGAATGCCATAAGGACTCCTACTTGTACGAGATGCGGGGATCGAGCAAACCGTAGACCAGATCCACCACGAGGTTCGCCACCACCAGGATCAGGGAGTAGACGATGACCTCTCCCATGATCAGGGTGTAATCCCGGTTGATGGCGGCCTGCACGAAGGGCCTCCCGATTCCGGGGATGACGAATACGGTTTCCACGACGACGGAGCCGGTGACGATGCCCGAGAGGGCGGGTCCCAGGTAGGTGACGACGGGAAGAAGGGCGCCCTTAAGCACGTGCTTGGCGATGACCACGGATTCCTTCAAGCCCTTGGCCCGGGCCGTGCGGATATAGTCGGAGCGGAGAACCTCGAGCACCGAAGCCCGGGTAAGCCGGGCGATGTAGGCGAAGTACGGGAAGGCCAGGGTAACCGCGGGCAGGATGATGGCCTTGAGTCCGTGGTCATCCAGCCATTGCCCCGGCGGGAACCATTTCAATCGGATCGCCAGGAAGAGCTGGAGAACCGGCCCGATGACGAAGAGGGGGACGGAGATCCCCACCACCGCCATGGACATGGCCGTGTAATCGGGCCACTTGTTCTGCTTTAAGGCGGAGATAATACCCACCCCCACGCCCAGGAACACGGCCAAGGACAGGGCGCTGACGCCCAGGATGGCCGAGACCGGCATCCCGTTGTCGATCATCTCGTTGACCGACCGGTCCCGGTACTTCAGGGAAGGCCCGAAATCCCAGCGCAGGACGTCCCCGAGATACCGGGTGTACTGCTTCATGAGAGGCTCGTCCATGTGATAGCGCTTCAGGATGTTCTGGAGGATGGCTTCCGGTATGTCCCGTTCCCGGTTGAACGGGCCTCCCGGGGCTACCCGGATCAGGAAGAAGCTGAGGGTCACGATGATGAACAGGGTCGGGACCAGGCTCAGCATGCGCCGAATGAAGAATCTTGCCATTCGGTATCGCTCCTTGTGGTGGACGCCTTGAGGGAGTCGGGTATCCCTGCCGGCGCTTGGGTTCGGGGGATAAAAAAACGGAGTACACTCTCGTGTACTCCGTTTAATCGTTCGGATTATAACCCTATCTTTACGATACGGCTAGTATCCTTCGAATCCGCGACCTCACTTCCGGTAGATGTACTTCCAGTGGTGGACACCCAAGGGGTTCAGGTACCAGCCGCCCCACTTGTCCAGGTCGATCATGTTGTTGTGGACATAGTAGTAGATCGGCATGATCGCGTGATCCTTCATGATCAGGATGTCTTCCGCCTGCATGAGGGTCTTCATGCGGGTGGCGCCGGACTGGGTGCGGGCCTTGAAGATCAGGTCCGTGTACTCCTTGCTTTTGTACAAGCCGTCGTTCTGGGTCCCGTCGATGATCCACATGTCCGAGAAGGTGGAGGGATCCAGGTAGTCTCCGATCCAGCCCGCCCGGGCGATGTCGAAGTTGTGGGTCTGGGAGCGGGTGTCCAGGTAGGTGCTCCACTCCTGGTTGATCAGGGTCACGTTGATCCCCAGGTTTTTCTTCCATTCCTCCTGGATGAACTCGGCGATCCTCTTGTGGGAGGAGCTGGTGTTGTACAGGATCTGGAAGGTCGGGAAGCCCTTGCCGTCGGGGTACCCTGCTTCGGCCAGGAGCTTCTTGGCCTGCTCGATGTTGTAGCCCAGGCCCTTGGGCGGGGTGTACCCGGCGCTGGGGGGCACGAAGGCGAAGGCCGGGATCTGTCCGCCCTTGGTCACCTTGCTCACCAGGGCCTGGCGGTCGAAGGCCATGGACAGGGCCTTGCGGACCCTCGGGTCATCCAGGGGTTTCCGGGTCACGTTGAAGATATAGTAGTAGGTTCCGTAGTACGGGCCGTTCTGGTAGTCCTTGCGGAGCTTGGCCTCGTCGATCATGTCCAGGGGAACCGTGTCCAGCCAGTCGATCTGGCCGGCCTTGTACATCTGGTAGGCGGTGCCCGGGTCGTCGATGGGCAGAAGGGTGATCTTCTGGAGCTTCACGCTCTTGGCGTCCCAGTACTTGGGGTTCGGCTCGAAGACCAGGCGCTCCTGGGGCTTCCACTCCTTGAGGAGGAAGGGGCCGTTCCCGACGATGTTGCCCGGCTTGACCCAGTCCAGCCCGTACTTCTTCACGGCGTGCATCGGTACGACCGCGAAGGCATAGTGGGCGACCATGTCGGGGAAGTGGGGGGTCGGGCCGACCAGCTTCACCTCGAAGGTGTAATCATCCACGGCGCGGATCTTGAGGGCCTCGGGGCCGGCCTTGCCGGTGTTGTAGTCCTCGGCTCCCTCTACGACGTACAGAAGGTCCGCGTACTGAGCGGCTTCGTTCGGGTCGAGCTTGCGCTTCCAGGACTCCACGAAGTCCTTGGCCGTCAGGGGGGTGCCGTCGGACCAGACGCTTTTGCGGAGTTTGAAGGTGACCGTCTTCATGTCCTTGGAGAAGGTCCACTTTTCCGCGATGCCCGGGATGGCCCGGTTGGTCTTGGGATCGGCGATCGTGAGCCCCTCGAAGAGGGCCATGTAGATCCGGTGCTCGGGCACGCCCTCGACATGGTGCGGGTCGAGCGTCTGGGGCTCGGCTCCGTTGTTCATGATGATCTCCTGGCCCTTGCTCTGGGCCCCGATCATCCCGGCTACCGCGAGCAACGCGAACATAGCCAACAGAACACGTTTCATTCATGCCTCCTTATGGCATTGAAAAGAGTGTCTATATTGTACGCTCACGATCATGAAATGACAACTTTTTTTTGACAAGTCCGAGCCCGGATCCGGGCATGGAAATTCCTGGTGGTAAATCTTATCCATATCAAGAATTAATCCGATCCGCCGCCCTCCGGACCAGCTGGGATGCGCCCTTCCGGAGAACCAGGGCGGCCCCGTTCCGGACGACAACGATAAGGTCCGATACTCCGCAGAGGGCCACGGGGATGTCGGAGTCGACGTAGCAGCCCTCGGATTCGATCGCCACGGCGTTCCCGGAGCCCCCGGGAAAGAGCCGGGCCATCTCGTCCCAGGAGCCGACATCCTCCCAGGAGAAGGAGGCCGGCACCAGGGCCACGGAGGCGCACTTCTCGCTTACCGCGAAGTCCAGGGATATGGAGGGCGCCCGCTCGTAGGCCTCCTCCAGGCCCTCCCATGCGTCCACGATCCGGACGCCCCTTCGCTCGACCTCCCGGGGACGATCGATCAGGGAGTCGAAGGCCCGGATCACCTCCGGGGCGTGGGTTCCCAGCTCCCTGCGCAGGAAGTCCGAGCGGAAGGCGTACATGCCGCTGTTCCAGTAGTACCTTCCCGCCGCCAGGAAGCGCTCCGCCGTCGGGGCGTCCGGCTTTTCCCGGAAGCCCGCGGCCCGGAAGCCCGGTCCCAGGGGTTCCGCGGCCTCGATGTAGCCGTACCCCGTGGCCGGATACCTCGGGGGGATGCCGAAGCAGACCAGGTTGCCCGACGCGGCCAGGGTCTCCGCCTTGGCCGCGTCCGCCGCGAAGGCCGGGATGGGCTCGATGAGGTGGTCGCTGGTCATGAGCAGGAAGGTGTCCTCCGGCCTGCCGCCCCAGGCCTCCGCGGCGGCCAGGGCCCAGGCCACGGCGGGGGCGGTGTTCCGGCCTGTAGGTTCCGGCAGGATCCGCACGGAGCCCCGGCCCGGGATCCCGGCGGGGAGGCCGCGGGATTCCTCCGCCACCGCGTCCGCCATGGACGCTCCGGTCACGACGATCACCCCTTCCCGGGGCTCCAGGGCAAGGGCCCGGTCCAGGGCCCGCCGAAGGAAGGTGGTCCCGTCCCCGAGGGCCAGGAACTGCTTGGGCCGGGCGGAGGTGGATGCCGGCCAGAGACGGGTTCCGGCCCCGCCGGCCAGGACGATCACATAGGCGTACATGGGAATACTATACGATACCCGTGGATCCGGGGCCAAGTCCCGATCCTCCGCCGGGCGTCCGGTTTGTCGACCCCGGTCAACGAACACCCTTCTCGGAACGAGCCCGGGGCGGCTTCAGTATATGGTTGAACATCGGATTTTCGAAAAAATGCGCATATTTATTGGATATTTTCTTCCACAAATCCCGGGCTTCCTGGTATACTGGGGCATCTACCCGTAAGGAGCATCCATGGTCATCCTCACACTCAACTGCGGAAGTTCTTCCGTCAAGTATCAAGTCTACGACTGGGCCGCCCAGTCCATCCTGGCCGCCGGCATCGTGGAACGGGTCACCCAGAGCGGATCCGTCATCAGCCACAAGGTCCCGGGCCGCCAGGAGTTCACCCAGAACCACGAGTGCCCGAACCACACCGTCGCCATCGAGCTGATCCTGAACACCATCACGGGAGCCGAGACCGGGGTGATCAAGGGCATGTCCGAGATCAAGGCCGTCGGACACCGTATGGTCCACGGAGGGTCCAAGTTCGCCCGGTCCTGCCTTATCGACGACGAGTTCCTGGCCACCTTCAAGTCCCTGAACGACCTGGCCCCCCTGCACAACCCCGCCAACCTCCTGGGCGTCGAGGCGGCCCGGGCCGTCCTGCCCAAGGTTCCCCAGTGCGCGATCATGGACACCGCCTGGCACCAGACCATGCCCGAGACCAGCTACCTCTATGCCCTGCCCTACGAGTGGTACGAGAAGAACATGGTCCGCCGCTACGGCTTCCACGGGACCAGCTTCCTGTACAACGCCAAGCGGGCGGCGGTCCTCCTGGGCAAGGACCCCTTCAAGACCAACCTGATCATCGCCCACATCGGCAACGGCGCCTCCATCAACGCCGTGAAGGACGGCTGCTCCTTCGACACCTCCATGGGGCTCACCCCCCTGGAAGGCCTCGTGATGGGCACCCGCTGCGGGGACATCGACCCGGGGATCATCTTCCACATGATCCGTCAGACCGGAATGTCCGCCGCGGACATCGAGAAGAAGCTGAACAAGGAGAGCGGCGTCCTGGGTGTGACCGGCAAGTGGGCGGACCGTCGGGACGTGGAGACGGGGGCCGAGAAGGGGGATCCCCGGGCCCTGGCCGCCCTGCACCTGGAATCCTACAGGATCAAGAAATACATCGGCGCCTACTACGCGGCCCTGGGACACGTGGACGCCCTGGTCTTCACCGCCGGGGTGGGGGAGATGAGTCCCCACATCCGCGCCTTGGCTGTCGAGGGTCTCGAGGAGATGGGCATCAAGATCGACCCCGAGAAGAACAAGCTGGCCAAGTGCCGGAACGCGGAACTGGAGATCACCGGAGTCGGATCCAGGGTTCGGGTCTTCGTGATCCCCACGGACGAGGAACTCGTGATGACCGAGGACGCCTACGCCCTCATCTCGGGGAAGTACGACGCCCACACCAAGTACACCTATTCCTTCCAGAAGAAGGATTACGTGAACAAGGCCCGCGCCGAGGGCCTCGCCCGCGATTTGGAGAAGAAGCCCTACCTGAAGGATCTGATCGCCAAGGTGCCCTGAACGGTGCGGGCGGGTCCGCGCCGGGCCGGTTTGATCCGGCCCGGCGGCGCCGAAGCCGGGCTTTGGCGCTCGAATCCGTCGCCGCGGTCCGGCGATGCCGGGTCGCGGGATCGGCGCATCCCGGAAGTATTCACCAGGATGAGGTT
>JAAYUR010000040.1 GCA_012517645.1 Treponema sp. | reverse complement strand
GATCCGGCCGGCCGCGCGGCGCGGGCGGAGGAGACCGCGCCGCTCCCCGGTGCCCGCCCCTCGGTCGGGCCTGCCGGGGCTGCCCCGTCTCCGGGCAGGACTCCGCGCCCCGGGGATTCCCCGGCCCCGGCGAGCGGCCCTGGCCGGCGCCTTCCCTTCCCGGGTTCCCGGGTCGCGGAAGACCTGTCCACGGAGGACCTCTTCGAGGCTTTGGATAGGAGAACCCTGCTCCAGGTGCGCTGGGGCTTCGGCCGGCGCCGGAACGAGGAAGCCGAGGAGTCCTTCGCGCGGATCTCCGGCCTGGTCCGGTCCCGGGGGCTCTGCCGGGCCGCGGGGGTGTACGGCTACTTCCCCTGCGAGCACCGGGGGGGCGGGCTCCTCGCCGTATACGACGACCGGGGAGGGACCCGGGAGTTCCGCTTCCCCGCCGCGGGCGGAACCGGGAACCGGACCGTCGCCGCGTACTTCGACGGGCCCTCCGCGTTCGTCCCCGTGTTCGCCGTGAGCGTCGGCGCGGAGCTTCCCCGGGCCGCCGCGGAACTTAGGGCGGAGGGCGCCCATCAGGAGTATTTCCTGCTGCATGGACTTTCCGCCGCTCTGGCGGAAGCGGCCGCGGAAGTCCTCCACCAGCGGATCGGCCGGGAACTTGTCGCGTCCGGGACCGGAGTCCCGGGCAAGAGGTTCTCCTTCGGGTTTCCCGGCTGCCCGGGGGTGGAGTTCCAGGGGGAGCTCCTTCGCCTGCTCGGCGCGGACCGGATCGGGCTGGGGGTCACGGAGGGGCACCAGCTGACGCCGGAGTTCTCGGTCACGGCCTTTATCGTTCCCCGGTCGGACGCGCGGTATGTCCCTGGTGGTACGAAGCTTGTTCCGAAGGAGTAAGCCCCGCCCCGCCGTAGACTCCCCGCCCGCCGCGTTGTAGTATGGAGGCCCCCGATACCACGAGCGGGTTCCCGGCCCGAGCGGCCGCGGGGTCCGAACAAGGAGTGCCCATGTCCGACAAGTCCAAGGTCTATGCCCATATCGAGGCGTCCGTCGACGGGATCGTCGAGCTCGAATCCCTGCTGACCGCGGTTCCCGCCATGGCCCCGGAATCCGGGGGCACCGGGGAGATGAAGAAGGCCGAGGCCCTTCTGAGCTGGCTGGCGAAGAAGGGCTTCACGAGGATCGAGCGGTTCGACGCCCCGGACGACCGGGTTCCCGGGGGACTCCGGCCGAACCTTGTGGCCACCATCCCCGGCCGGGACGATTCGGGCCGCCTGTGGATCATGAGCCACCTGGACGTGGTTCCCGAGGGCGACCGCTCCATGTGGAATACCGACCCCTTTACGGTGGTGCGGAAGGACGGAAGGGTCTACGGACGCGGCGTGGAGGACAACCAGCAGGGGCTTGCCTCCTCGGTTTTCGCGGCCCTGGCCCTGATGGAGAACGGGCTCGTCCCGACCCATACGGTCAAGCTCCTTTTTGTCGCGGACGAGGAGTACGGATCCAAGTTCGGCATCCAGTACCTTCTGGACAAGCATGATCTCTTCCGTAAGGACGACCTGATCATCATTCCCGACGGGGGATGCAAGGACGGGTCGGAGATCGAGATCGCCGAGAAGAACATCTGCTGGCTCAAGATCGTCACCAAGGGAAAGCAGTGCCACGGCTCCACCCCGGACGAGGGCGCCAACGCCTTCCTGGCCGCCTGCGACCTGGCCCTTAGGGTCCACGAGCTCGAGAAGACGGTCTTCACCGCCCGGGATCCCCTCTTCCACCCCGATCGAACGACCCTCTCCCCGACTATGAAGGAGGCCAATGTCCCCAACGTCAACACCATCCCCGGGGACGACGTCTTCTGCTTCGACATGCGGATCCTGCCCCAGTATCCGATCGCCAAGGTTCTTTCGGAGGTCGAGAAGGTGATGCGCCAGGTCGAGGCGGCCCACGGCGTCAAGATGAGCTACGAGATCCTGAACCGGAACGAATCCGTGGCCACCAAGGCCGAGGCTCCGGTGGTGAAGGCCCTCTCCGCCGCCGTGGAGGAGGTCTACGGCGTGAAGGCCAAGGCCATCGGGATCGGCGGCGGGACCGTGGGGGCCTACCTGCGGAACGCGGGCTTCGACTGCGTGGTATGGGCCCGCCTCGAGGAGACCGCCCATCAGCCCAACGAGAACGCCCTGCTCGAGAACATCGTCGGGGACGCCAAGGTCTTCGCGAGTCTCATGCTCCGCTAGACCAGCGCCAAGCCCTCGCCGCGGAGGGCGGCCGGCAGGCTGTCCCCCGGGCCGCCCGCCTCGGCCGCGCCCGCAGCGGCCAGGAACTCCTCGAGGTCCATGCCCTCCGGTCGCCGCGCGAGGTCTGTGATCGCCTCGGCCAGGCGTTCCGCCCGCGGTCGGGGCAGTTCTACGCCCGCGGGCCGGCCGCGGTCGAACCACTCGATACGGGCGACGTCGTCCCCCGGCGCCAGGGCGGGGAGTCCGGCCAGCCAGTGAACCCGCGGACGGGACGGAAGGACCTCCACGTCATAGGGCCGCTCCGCGGCGGCCCGGGCCAGAACCTCGACATGGTCCGGATCCAGGGTGGGGCCGGGTCCTCCGGCGACCAGACGCCGGACCGGCCGGTCCAGCTTCCTCCCGGCCATCCAATCCGCGAGCAGGGTTTCCAGGGGGCCGTCGTAGGGATCCCAGCGGACGGAGCCCCGAAACTCGAGGTCGTTGGTCGCGAAGCTCCCGCTCCGGTCCAGAGGCTCCAGGTCCGGTTCCAGCCCCGCCCGCCATCGGGCGTACAGCTCCGAATGGCGGGTCAGGACGAAGCGGTGCCAGAACGCCGAGTCCAAGAGGCCCGCCGCGAAGAGCTGGCGGACCGCTTCGGCGGAATCGACCAAGTCCCCGGGAGTCTGGCCGGGGAAACCGTAGATCAGGTAGCCGTGCACGAGGACTCCCGCCCGCTTGAAGGCGGCCAGGGCCCGGACCAGGTCCGGGAAGGTGAAGCCCTTTCCGGTCATCGCGAGTCCCCGCTCCGTGGCGATCTCGATGCCCCCGGACACGGCCGTAAGGCCCGACGCTGCCAGAAGCGCGCAGCGATCCACGGTCCAGACCAGGTCGAAGCGGACGTTTCCCCAGAAGGAAAACGGTCGACCCGCCGCCCGGTTCAGGCGGGCGAACTCCATAAGCCCCGGGAGGGGAAGGGCCTCGTCGGTGAAGTGGATTCCCGAGAGCCCCGTCCGGCGTCGGGCTTCCCGGGCCGCTTCGAAGAGCGCCCCGGGGTCCGAGGGCAGGTAGCGCCGCACGTAGTCCAAGCGGGTGTCGCAGAAGGAACAGCGGTGCCAGTAACAGCCGTAGGCCAGCTGGTACTTGAGCCAGGGGGCGTCCGACCAGATCCGGTGCATGGGGTTCTCCGAGTACGGAGCCCGGACACAGCCGGATACGTCCGCGTTCCGGTAGTCCGGGAAGTTCGTGCGCAGGGCCTCCGACTCCAGGGCAGCGAACCGGCCCTCCTCGGGACAGGGGACACTGCGGAAGGAGTCGGCCCGGGTGCCGGGTTCCGGAGGCAGGCCGCAGTACTCCACCGCCCCGTCCGAGGCCCGGCGAGCCGTGCGGTAGGGGGGCGGGGGAGGGAGTCCGTCCCGTTCCGCCTGCAAGCCCTCGATCAGGGAGGCAAGGGATCCGTAGCCCGCGTCGAAGCAGAGAAAATCGACATCCCGGAAAATCCCGGGATCCCGGAGGCACCGGAGTTCCGTGGAGACGTACCCCCCTCCCAGGGCGATGCGGGTTCCGGGCCCGAAGGCCGAACGGGCTTCCCGGGCCGCGGCGAGGGCTCCGACCAGGCAGCCCGGGAAGGGCACGGTCAGCAGGACGAAATCCGGGCAGGGTCCGGCGCCCCTCGCGTCCTCGGTCGGAGAATCCGCTGGGGCCCGGAACTCCCCCCTGAGCCAGGGTCTGTAGAATTCCCGCATCAGGTAGCCTGAATCCGCCGCCTCGGAGACCGGGCCGAACTCCGCCCGGGAGGAGGCTGTTCGTTCGGCGTAGCGGACCGTCCCGAAGTCCGGGTCCAGGGCGAAGGAGATCAAGTCCCCCAGGTCGTCCAGGATCCGGATCGCCAGGGCCGGGGCCTCCTCGGGCTTGACCAAGCCGTCCCGCTCCTCCAGGAAGGACTCGGCGCGACTGCCCAGGGGGAGGTCGTCGGGCACCCGGGACAGGCGGAAGGCCAGGGCCGGATCGCCTCCGGACAAGAACCGGACCAGGAGCCCGGCCCAGTCCGCCCAGCGGT
>JAAYUR010000036.1 GCA_012517645.1 Treponema sp. | reverse complement strand
GACGACGATCCGCTTCCCGGACAGCATGATCAGCGTCGTGTCGGGATTCTTTTCAATATATTCGATCTGGTGCGGGTTTATCCAGAAGGTCTTGCCGGAAAGCTGGGTGAGTTCGATCATGGCGTGGACAGTGGACGGTGGACGGTGGACAGAAAAGGCTTCGGTGCGCGGCTACCGACTACGCTTCGACGCAGGAGGCTGCCGCGGCCGGAGATCACTTCCGTTTACCGTTCACCGTCCACCGTTTACCTCCTACCGTTTCAACGTCAGAAGCTCCTGGAGCATCTGGTCGCTGGTCTGAATGGTCTTGGAGCTGGCCTGGAAGCCGCGCTGGGTGACGATCATGTCCGTGAACTGCTCGGCCAGGTCCACGTTGGACATCTCCAGGGTACCCGCGATGATCTTGCCCTTTCCCGCGATCCCGGAAGGGCCGATGTCCGCCATACCGGAGTTGTTGGACTGCACGAAATTCGTCTCCCCGGACTTCTCAAGCCCTCCGGGGTTCGTGAAGCTGGCCAGGGCGATCTGTCCTATGGTCCGGTTGGACCCGTTGGAGTATACGGCGGTGATCACCCCGGACTGGTCGATCTTGAAGGTCTCCAGGTAGCCCATGGAGTACCCGTCCTGCTGGAACACCTTGGTGCTCGAGGCTTCGGCGAACTGGGTGACCGTGCTTCGGACGCTCCCCGCGGTCCCCAGGTTCAGGGCGAAGGTCTGCCTAACCGGCCCTCCCCCCTCCGCCGCGGCAGCGCCCTGGACGTCGAAGGCCACGTTCAGGGCCAGGGTCCCCTCCTCGGGGCTCTGGTTGCCCTGGGCATCCGCCACCCGGCGCAGGGTGCCGAGGTTGGTGAACTCCACGATGAAGTTGTTGGTGCCCTCCGGAGCGGCCCCGAGGGATACGGCGGTGTTGGTGGCCGTCTCCGCCTCGGGGTCCACGGTGACCGCGGCGTTCCACTGGTTGGGCTGGCCGGGAACCCGGGTGAACTCGATGCGCAGGATATGCTCGATTCCGAAGGAGTCGTAGATCTTCTCCTCCACCCGCCAGGTTCCCCGCAGGACCGTCTCCTCCGGGGCGCCTTCCGGGATCTCCGGGAGCCGCTTGTCCAGGTTGCAGGCCAGGTAGACCTGTTCGGTGGCCTTGGCGGGATCCTTGGATCCGACGGGGATGACCAGGTCTTCCAGGGCGCCGGAGGTGTTCAGGATCTCCCGGCCGTTCACGACCTGGGCGTTCCAGCCCTGGACCCGGTACCCGTTCGCGGGATTCACCAGGCGGCCGTCGCGGTCCAGGCCGAAGGCTCCGGCCCGGGTGAAGAAACGGGAATCCCCCTTCTGGAGAACGAAGAATCCGTTGCCCTGGATGGCCACGTCCGTCATGACTCCCGTGGTCTGCAGGGAACCCTGGGTATGGATCGTGTCCACCGAGGCGATGGACATTCCCAAGCCGATTTCCTTCGGGTTTACGCCGCCCACCTCCTCGTTCGGACGGGCCGCGCCGGACATCTGCTGGTACAGGAGGTCCTGGAAGTTCACGCGGTTCTTCTTGTACCCCGTGGTGTTCACGTTGGCTATGTTGTGTCCGAGCACGTCCATCCGGACCTGGTGGTTCTGCAGGCCCGAGACGCCGGAATACAGGGATCGCATCATGGAGAGGCCTCCTTACTCGATGACCTTCTCGACCTGAGCGAGGTCGTAGAAGGTTCCGTTCACCATTACCATGGGGAAATCCCCCCGCATCACCTGGGTGACCGTCCCGGTGATCGATCCGGATCCGTTCGCCACCTCGACCTTCTTGCCCAGCATGCCCTGGGCTTCCCCTACCCTGAGCACCGAGGCGACCTTGGCGAACTCCCGCCCCATGTTCGTCATCTGCTCCAGGGAGGAGAACTGGGCCATCTGGGCGATGAACTCCTTGTCCTCCATGGGCTTGGTAGGGTCCTGGTTCTGGAGCTGGGTGATGAGGATCTTGAGGAAATCATCCTTGTCCAGGGTGGGCTTGAAGGCCTTGCCGCCGTTCAGGGACTTGTTGAACGCGTCCACATCGAATTGAGTCCGGTTCAGCTCGGCGGGATTCATCATCGCGGAAAAATCCATACTATCAGCCTCCATACCTTGGGTCGCTGAGCGTCCGCCGATCGGCCGAACCGACCGCGGGCCGTCCGCTTGTCACGCCCATACGTTCACCGTTCCATCCCTGCCGTACGAAAGGTCCGGAGCGGCGGGCAGGGATCGATCGAACTCTCTCAGCCGCTCCGTAAAAAAGGGTCTGGCCCCGGGTTCCGCGGGATCCCCCCCGCCTTCCGCCTGGCCTCCGCCTACGGAGACCTCCAGGCTGGCGGTCTCGAATCCGCTTTCCGTGAAGGCGTCCCGCAGGCTGGAAAGGCTCCTCTCGAAGGCGTTCCGGGCTTCATCGGTTTCGACGATGATCCGCCCCGTGATATTCTTTTCGGACATTTTCAGCTCTATCTTGACGTTCCCCAGGGATTCCGGCTCCAGGCGCAGCCGGATCATTCCGGCATCGCCGTCCCGAAGGACGATGTGGGCGGCCTTGACGATGTCCTGGGCGCCCGCGTCCGCCATGTGCCGCGCAAGGATTTCCGAGAATCCCGACCCCTGAGCTT
>JAAYUR010000455.1 GCA_012517645.1 Treponema sp. | reverse complement strand
TCCTTGAAAACCCTGCGGTATTTCGTATATAGTACCGTAAGTTATCCCGCGGCCGGCTTTCCCTTTCGAGGCTGTCGAGCGGAATCCTAACCCTGGAGCATCCCATGGACCTCGACACGACGCGCAACATCGGCATCATGGCCCACATCGACGCGGGCAAGACGACAACCACCGAGCGCATCCTCTTCTATTCCGGAAAAACCTACCGGCTGGGAGAGGTGGACGACGGGGAAGCCACCATGGACTGGATGGAGCAGGAGCAGGAGCGGGGAATCACCATCACCAGCGCCGCGACCACCACCTTCTGGCGGAACCACCAGGTCAACATCATCGACACCCCCGGCCACGTGGACTTCACCGCCGAGGTGGAACGCTCGCTCCGGGTCCTGGACGGAGCGGTCGCCGTGTTCTGCGCCGTGGGCGGCGTGGAACCCCAGAGCGAGACGGTCTGGCACCAGGCGGACCGCTACCACGTGCCCCGCATCGCCTACGTGAACAAGATGGATCGGCTGGGCGCGGACTTCTTCGCCGTTCTCGAGGACATGAAGTCCAAGCTGGGGACCTACCCGGTGCCCGTGACCATACCGATCGGCAAGGAAGGGACCTTCGAAGGCGTCGTGGACTTGCTGACCCGGGAGGAGCTCCGCTGGGACGCCGAGGAGGGAGGCCTGCATATCACCCGGACTCCCCTGGCTCCGGAGCGGGTCGCGGAAGCCGACGCCTGGCGGGAAAAGCTGATGGACAGCCTGGGCACCTGGTCCGACGAGATCGCCGAGGCCTTCCTGGAAGGCGAGGAGGTCCCCGTGGAGCTGCTCCGCAGGGAGATCCGCCGCCAGACCCTGGCCCGGAATATCGTGCCGGTCCTCTGCGGGGCCAGCCGCCGCAACATCGGCGTCCAGACCCTGCTGGACGCGGTCGTGGACTACCTGCCCTCCCCCCACGAGGTCCCCGCCGCCCGGGCCTTCCACCTCAAGAAGGAAACGGACATCGAGGTCCCCTGCGAACCGGACTGGAACCCCCTGGGACTCGTATTCAAGGTCCAGTACGACCGCGAGGCCGGACCTCTGTGCTTCGTCCGGATGTACTCGGGGTCCATCAAGAACGCCTCCACGGTCTACAACATAGGCAAGAAGAAACGGGAGAGGGTGACTCGCCTTCTAAGGATGCACGCCAACAAGAGCGAGCCCCTGGACGAAGTGACCGCCGGGGACATAGCCGTGATCGTGGGCATGAAGGCTGCCCAGACCGGGGACACCATCGGCTCCGAGGGCTGGCCGGTGGTCCTGGAGCGGATGCATTTCCCGGAGCCCGTCATCTCCGTGGCCATCGAACCCAAGACCCTCTCGGACCGGGACAAACTCAAGGCCACCCTGGACCTCTTGTCCCTGGAGGATCCCACCTTCACGAGCCGGGAGAACGAGGAGACCGGCCAGCTGATCATCCGGGGGATGGGCGAACTCCACCTGGACGTTTTGGTCACCCGGATCATCCGGGACTTCAAGGTGGACGCCCGGGTGGGCAACCCCCAGGTGACCTACCGGGAATCGATCACCAAGACGGTGGAGCATACCGAATCATTCCGCAAGGTCCTGGCGGGCAAGGAGAACTCCGCCAAACTTACCCTGCGGGTGGAACCCCGGCCCCGGGGAGAGGGCAACCTCTACCGCAAGGAAACCCGGAACCCCAAGGTTCCGGACGAGATCTGGGAGGCCGTGGAGACCGCGGTCACCAACGCCTTCGGCGGCGGGATCCAGTACGGCTACCCCTGCGTGGACGTAGGGGTCACCCTGACGGACCTGGAAT
>JAAYUR010000543.1 GCA_012517645.1 Treponema sp. | reverse complement strand
CTTCTAGGAGCCGCCATGCATCCCCGTCCCAAGCTGTTCGTATCCCGCTGTCTCGGGTTCGAGGCCTGCCGCTACAACGGCGCGGTCATCGAGGATCCGCTAGTGGCCAAGCTGGCCGCCCTCTGCGACGTGGTCACCGCCTGTCCCGAGAAGGAGACGGGCCTCGGGGTACCCCGGGATCCCGTGCGCCTGGCGCGGTCGGACGGCCGGATCCGGATGATCCAGCCCGCCACGGGCCGGGACCACACGGAAACGATGACGGCCTTCTGCGCGGCCAAGGCCGCGGAACTGGCCGGCACAGCCCCCGGATCGGCCCGTCCGCCCGCGGGCCTTCCCGCCGTGGACGGGGCGGTGCTCAAGTCCCGGTCCCCCTCCTGCGGCATGAAGGACGTGAAGGTCTACCGCTCCACGGAACCGGGAGCCATGGCGGACCCGGGAGTCGGACTCTTCGGGGCCGCCGTCCTTGCCGCCCTGGGCGGGGCGCCGGTGGAGGACGAGGGCCGCCTCAAGAACTACACGATCCGGGAGCATTTTCTGTCCTGCCTCTTCACCCTGGCTCGGTTCCGGGCCGTGGCGGAATCGGGCGGCCCCCGGGAGCTCTCGGAGTTCCAGGCCCGTCACAAACTCCTCTTCCTGGCGATCAACCAAGCCTCCATGCGGCGCTTGGGCCGGATCGCGGCCAACCTGGAGAAACGCCCCTTCCCGGCGGTCCTGTCGGACTACCGGGCGGAACTGGGCACCCTGTTCGGAAGTCCGGCCAAACCGGGAGGCATCATCAACACGGCTCTTCACGCCTTCGGAGGCTTCTCGGACCGCCTGTCCCCGCCGGAACGGAAGTACTTCCTGGACGCCGTCGAGGAGTACCGGGACGAGCGCATCCCCGCCTCCGCCCTCTATGCCCTGCTCAAGGCTTGGGCCGTCCGCTTCGAGGTTCGCTACCTCCTGGATCAGGTCTTCCTGGATCCCTTCCCGAAAGAGCTGGTGGAGATCACGGATTCCGGCAAGGGCCGGGACCGATAGGCCGAGGGCCGGGATCGACAGGCCGAGGGCCGGGACCGACAGGCCGAGGGCCGCGACTCCGCCCGTCAAGGCTCCCAGAGGAACGCCGACGCACGCTTACCCAGCACCGACCACGACCAGACCCGGGAGGCCCGCCGGCCTCCCGCGAACCCCGCGCAGACGTGCAGGGGCAGAAGGTGTTCCTCCCGGGGATGGCAGTACCGGGCATGGGGGACCCGTTCCCAGCCTTCCAATCGCCCCAGGCGCTCCGGAGGCTCGATAGCCGGTGAAGCGCAGGATTCCGCAAGCCAGGCCTGGAAGGCCTCGTTTCGGGAATCCGGCCCTCCGGCTCCGCCCGCGAAAAACTCCCGCACATTATGGAAGGAAAAACCCGAGCCCAGGATCAACAGGTCCTCCCCTTCCAGGGCCGACAGGGCCCGGCCGAGCTCGAGGTGGGCGCGGGGATCCAGGCCCCGGATCAGGGATATCTGTACGCACGGAACGTCCGCCTCCGGGTACATAAGGGCCAGGGGCACGAAGACCCCGTGATCGAAGCCCCGCTCCCCGTCGAGCCGGGCGGGAATCCCCGCCCTCCCCAGGGCCGCCAGGATCTGATCCGCCAGGTCGGGGGCCCCGGGGGCGGGATACCGGATCCGGTAGGCCTCTTCGGGAAAGCCGTAGTAGTCATACAGAAGTCCGGGGGAGGCTCCGGCGATCACCCGGACCTCGGGCTCCTCCCAGTGGGCGCTGACCACCAGGATCGCGTCGGGCCGCCCGAGTTCCTGACCTAGGCCGCTCAGAGCTTCGACCAATTCCGCGTGGCCGGGATCCCCCAGGAGGGGAAGGGGTCCCCCGCCGTGGGGGATATACAGAGCGCGGGCGCGGAGTGTGCTCATACCAACCTCCTGGGTCGAAGCTAGGCCGGGATACGGTTCCTGGACATACCTTCGATTCTCGCACCTTCGGGGGAAATGATCTATACTGACTCGAGGAGTCAGCTTATGAAACCACTTGTATTCCTCAGAACCCTCGTCCGGACCGCCGATTAGTGTTACGAAGCTTGTCCTGACGCAAGCAAATATTGAGAAATAGAGCGGTATCGAGTCGGGAGAGATTCACACTCCCGGGAGGTACCTATGGATCTGTATCCCTTTTGCCCTAATCCTGCATGTAGACTCCATGGAGCACATCCCAGGCCCGGGTGGTTCCGCCCCAAGGGTTATTACCCCACCGGAGCCTTCGGACTCGTCCGCAGGTTCCGGTGCCGGGAATGCGGCAGAACCTTCTCGTCCCAGACCTTCTCGGTCGACTACTTCGTCAAACGACGGGTGGATTACTCCGACCTGCTCGATCGCCACGCCTCCG
>JAAYUR010000449.1 GCA_012517645.1 Treponema sp. | reverse complement strand
GCCGCGGCCCAGCAGATCACCCGGGTGGCGGTGGTGGACCTCGCCAAGGTGTTTCTAACCTATTCCCGGGATTCCGCGGCGGTCCGAAAGTTGGAAGAGGACAAGCTGAAGGTGCAGGCGGAGATCGACCGGATGTCCAACGAGATCAAGCAGCTCCAGGTCCGCAGGGCCGAGGCGATAGCCCGGTCCGATCAAGCCGAGGTCCTTCGCATGGATCAAGAGCTCTATCGAAGGGCCCAGTACCTTTCGGATTACTACAAGGCCAAGCAGGCGGAGCTGGAGGACAGGTCCCGGAGGCTCATGGAAAGCTCGGACTTCTCCCAGCTGGTATATAAAACCATCCAGGGTATTGCGGAGCTGGAAGGGTACTCGGTCATATTGAGCAGCCATTCCACGGGTTCCGTAACCAGCGAAATCATCTGGTACAGCCCCGCCGTGGATATAACGGACAAGGTGATCCAGGCCTTGATCGGGAAGGCCCAATAACCGGCGTGTCCGGTACCTCGCTCGCAGGGGGGACGTCCCGAGCGGGCTGGGGCGGAAAGGGAGGCGCGCGCGATCGCCTACTGGTCTTCCCCGGAAGTCCCGATTTGACTCTTTAGCACCGTGTATAATGTCGAGAATTTCCTGCGGTTCTCTTCGGACAGATCCATTAGGTTCTCGTGGACGTCCAGGAGGAACTCCGCGGTGGCTTTTTCCGACGTGACGATGGCTTCCATGCCCTCCGGGAACTCCACAGGCTCGACCAGGACCCTCACCAAGCGCAGGATTCCGATCGTCCTAAGGAGATCCGTACAAGGCCGGGAAGGCCGAACCACCGTCAAGGGCCGCTCGGAAAAACGGAGAAAGCGCTTGTTGATGCCCACCAACAGACCCAGGAAGGTGGAGTCCATATAGTCGCAGGTGGAAAGATCCACGAAGACGTTTTCCACCGGGGGCTTCGCCTCGAGGCGCTCGAAGATGCGGCCCTTGAGGTCTGAGCAGAGAGCGGCCGTTACGTGCCCTTGGGCGCGTATAAAGATCGTCTGGGAGCTTTCCTTCACGTACAGGGCTTCTTCCACAGGATTCCTCGCTGAAACGCGGATCCGGGGTGCCCCACACGTTCGCCGCAATCGGGGCTTCCCTCAGCATTGTATCCTACCTGAGTTCACGCCTATAATGCAACCGCCATGGCCGAAACCACGCCTTTGATGGACCAGTACCGCAGGATCAAGAGCTCCCACCGGGACGAGATCCTCTTCTTCCGCCTGGGGGATTTCTACGAGATGTTCGAGCGGGACGCCCTGGAAGTCAGCGCCCTGCTCAACCTGACCCTGACCAAGAGGCAGGACGCTCCCATGTGCGGAATTCCGTACCATGCCGCGCATTCCTACATTTCCCGCCTCCTAAAGGCGGGGAAGAAGATAGCCATCTGCGAGCAGACCTCCGGGGCGGGCGGGTCCCGGGGTTTGATGGATCGGGAGGTGGTGGAGGTCATCACCCCGGGGACGACCGTCGAGGAAGACTACCTGGACAGCCGTTCCAACAACTACCTCGTCTCCATCGGGCGGGGGAACGGTATGCTGGGCATTGCCTATGTGGACGTTTCCACCGGGGAATTCTGCGCCCTGTCGGCGGCGGAGGATGTGTCGTCCTGGCTGCGCAAGGAACTCTACCGCCTCGCCCCCCGGGAAGCCCTGGTCCAGCAATCCCTGCTGGACGACCCGGACATAGCCCGCATTCTCCATGAGAAAGAAGGTCTCATCCTGAATCGATTTCCGGACTGGAGCTACGACACGGCCCAGGCCGCGGAGACCCTCAAGAAAAAGTTCAACGTCTCCTCCCTGAAAGGCTTCGGGTTTTCCGACACCGATCCGGCCCTGGCTCCGGCGGGAGTCCTGGTCCGCTACCTGGAAGACGCCTTTCGGGGCGAAGTGCCCCACCTGGAGCGCTTGAGCCCGCGAAGGGACGACGTCTTCGCGGATATCGACGAGTCCGCCCAACGGAACCTGGAGATCGACCGGAACCTTCAGGACGGAGGCCGCTCCTTCACTCTCCTGGACGTGGTGGACGCCACCCGGACGGCCATGGGCGCCCGGCTTATCAAGCATT
>JAAYUR010000154.1 GCA_012517645.1 Treponema sp. | reverse complement strand
TGCCTGGTAGCGCCTCTTCAGCTCCACGGGATCCGAGGGGGGGATCCGCATCAAAGCCCGCTCCTCGAACACGCTGGTGGTCGTCCATGCCGGAAGGCTGGCCAGTACGTCATCCAGGGTGAAGTCCGGAGAGTACTCGTCGCCCCGTCCCGTGGACTCCAGCCAGGTCCGGAAGGGAGCGGATTCCCCTCCCCGGCCTCGAAGGGCCAGAAGCTTGACCAAGGCCGTAAGGGTATTCAGGGGATCCCGCACGGCCGCCGGGTGGGTGATGTTCCCCCCGTTCGAACCCTCGCCCAGGATCCGGACCGTCCAACCTTCGGCCCTCAGGGTCCGGGCCAGGTTCACGACGTTGGCTTCCCCGGTCTCCGCTCGGAAGACCCGGGCGCCCAGGGCCCGGGCGATTTCGTCGATCCGCAGGCTGGTGGCGTCGTTGACCGCCACCGCGATCCCGGGAGAACCCGGGCCCCGGGCACCTCGGAGAAGGGCCAGCTCCGCCAGCACCGCCAGGGAGAAGACTTCCTGGGCCTCCAGAGCCTCCGCCCGGCTCTTGGTTTCGGTCCACCGGACCAGGTTGCCCCGGTCCCCGTCGCAGTCCGGAACATAGCCCAGAACGAAGGCGGGATCCCCGGCCCGCGCCGCCTCCAGCTCCTTCCGGCAGAGATCCAGGGAGGCCCCCTCCGGTACGATGCGGTGTACGAACTCCCGGGGCCGGGCGTTCACAAGTTTAGTCCGCACTCCCAGCATCGAAAGATAGTCCGTGTCTATGGACACCGAGCGGGCGGATCCGTTCATCTCCGCAAGGATTCCGATGGGCCGGGACTCGCAGGCCCGTACCAGCTCGTCCAGGACGCGCTCCTGGTCCTCCAGGCTCTCCCTGTCCGCGGCGGTCCTTCGGGCGAACAGGGTATACGCGGACAGGGCGGACCGTTTTTCCGCGGAGCACCCGGAGAAGACCCGGGATACCGCCCGAGGATCGACCCCGGCCGCGGCCTCCAGCACGGAACGCCGGCCCGGGGGATCCCGGATCAGGGCCCGGAAACCTCCGGCCAGGGCCTCCGCCTCGGAGGCCGGAAGCACTCCTCCGTCCGCGAAGCCGAACTTGACCCCGTTGTGGCCGGGAGGGTTGTGGCTGGCCGAGATGTAGCAGAACCCGGAGAGTCCCGAGGCTTCGGACCGGGTCCAGGCCATGATCTCCGGGGCCGCGATGATGAAGGCGTACCTCGGGACGACCCCGGAAGCCAGGAAGACCCGGACCATGACATCCGCCAAGGCCGGCCCCGTGGGCCGGGAATCGACCCCCAAGGCCAGGGCGGGAACCGCTCCGGGAGCCGCCGTGTCCGCTAGACGCAGGGCGAAGACCCGGGCCATGCAGGCCGCCGAGAGGAGATCCGCGGGGCGCACGGCCGGGGAGAGGGAATCCTCGTCGCCGTCCGCGGCGAACACCTTTCGCCAACCCGAGGGGGAAAGGATGAGGGAGCCGAGGGCGGCCTCGATCTCCGGCTCGGAGGGTTCGAAGTCGGGATCCAGGGGAAGAGCGTAGGGATCCCCCACGGGAAACCCCGTGGCGGGATGAACTATGAGCGCCATAGCGAAGGATTATACCATGAAAGGGTCAGAGGCCGAGGTCCGGGAGCTCCAGGGGGCTCTCGGCCGCCCGGAGGTTTTCCTGCTGGATGGAATCGAAGACTTCCTGCCGATAGACCTTCACGTTCCGGGGCGCCTCGATGCCCAGCTTGACCTGGTCCCCGCGCACCTCCACGATGGAGATCACCACGTCCTCCCCGATGACGATCCGCTCTCCGAGCCGGCGGGATAGGATGAGCATGCTACTTCTTCCCGGCGGCCGCCAGCTCGGCCAGCACGTCGTGCTTGGTCTGCCAGCGGGGATCGGTCATGACCGCCTGAACCCCCCGGCGACTGGCGCGGTCGATGATCAGGGGTCCCATGAGGTTGGCCGTGATCGGAGACCCGTCGGCGGGCACCGTCACGACGCATAGGACCAGGGCATCCTCGGGGCGCTCGATACCCACCGAGGACAGCAGGGCGTCGTCGGCGTCCACGGAATAGTCGGGCCGGAATAGGAAGGGGTCGATCAGGACGAAGGCGAGTTCCGAAAGATCCATGGACTGGAGGTAGAAGAAGGGCTTCTGGGCGGCGTCCAACAGGGCGTAATCCTTGAATTTCTCGAAGCCCAAGAGTCCGTCGGGAAAATGAAGGACCTGCCGTTCGTCGACGTCCAAGGGGCCGTAGGCTTTTGTTTGTATTCGGATCATGGCAGTGCCAGTCTCCCCTTTCCTAGCGCAGGAAGTCAAGGAGGGTCTTGGGCAGAAGCCGGCCCGCGGTCTGGAGGGACGCCTGATGGGTGTACTCCAGCATCTTGAGGTCCGTGATCGCCTCGGTCATATCCAGGTCCCGCTCTCCGGCCAAGAGGGCCGTCACGTCCGGTATCTCCTTGTTCAGCCGGGATCGGGTAGCGGCCAGGCGCTCGGTCCGGGCTCCCAGCTCGGCCACCCGATGGTTCAGGTTTTCCAGCCCCGCGTCCAGGACGCCCAGGACCCGTCCCCCGGTCTCGATCACGTCCCCCTTGTACAGGGAATCCCGCAGGGCCTTCACGGCGTCGAACAGGGACCCTCCGGAGATCTGGGCGGTGGGGGATACGTTGTCCGGGGGAGGCGCGTCGGTATCCCGGAGGATGCCCAGGTCCGTGAGCACCCTTCCTCCTCTTCCCTCCTCCAGCCAGATCTGGTGGGGGAACGTCCCTTCCATGACCAGAGAATTCCGTGCCGGATCCAGGAAGGCCTTAACCGGAGCCCCGGAGTCGTTGATCTTGGCGATTACGGCGTGCACCGTATCCCCCGGCCGGAGCTCGATGGACCGGCCGTCCACCCGGATCACGGAAGGCTCCAGGACTCGGTACTCGGCGGCGTCCCGGGAGGAAAAGATCCTCTGGCGCTCCGCCCAGAACACCTCGTTCCCGGGCTGGTCCAGGACCGCGTAGGAGCCCTGGGTGATCTCCGCATCCCGGGCGGATATGTTCCCCGTGTATTGGACGTCGATGATCTGCTCTTCCCCGGCTCCCGCCACGAAGCCCCGGACAAGCCGGAAGGGCTGGGTTCCGGCCTCGGTCCCGGCGAACAGATATTTCCCGTCCGGTCCTTGGGCGTTGGCTATCGAGGCCAGCTCTTCCAGGAGCTCGTTCACCTCCGCGGCCATGTAGCCCGTATCCTGCTTGGTGAAGACGCCGTTGGCGCCCTGGACCGCCAGCTCCCGAACCCGCTGGACGATGTCCACCGCCTGCCGGACGTACCCCTCGGAGATGCGGTACCGGTCCTCCGCGAAGGCGGCGTTCTTCTCGAACCGGACCAGACGGCTCACGAAGGACGCGTACTTAACCGCGTGGGCCGCC
>JAAYUR010000234.1 GCA_012517645.1 Treponema sp. | reverse complement strand
GGCGGCCGCCTATACGAATACAGTGGCGAGTCGGGGCGATGGATTCCGGCGGGCGGGTATCCCGAGAACCTGAACGCGGTTTCGGCGGCGGCGGACGAGAAACAGCTTTATATCCTGGACCAACAAGGCCTCGTGTACGCGTTCCCTGCGGACATGGTACGCGGGAATCGGGACGGGTTGAGCGAACCTGCTTGGGCCGTTCATCCGGGAATGGACTCTGATTGGGTCCTGGCAATACCGGGAGGAATAGCCTGCGCTTCTTCGGACGGCAGGCTCGCCGTACTTTCCGCCTCCGACGGGAACGTCCAGGCCTTTCGGGACATCGGACTGCCCTTGACAGGAAAACCCGTCGCGGCGGGTTCGATCCTGGCAATCCCCCGTCCCTCCGGACTTGCCGCGCTGAGCATCCCGAACCTTGAATTTCTTTGGAGCGGGGACAGAGCTCTTTCGGATCCTCCGGTCCTAAGGACCATTCAAAACATCTTGGCGTTCCAGGGCTCGGAAGGAACCTGGCATATCCTGGATGCTCGGACAGGGACAGAGCTCTATTCTATTCCGACCGTCCGAGGGTCCACCCTAGCCGTCGACGGGGAACGGTGGTATATCGCGGGGCCCGACGGAGCCGTCGGGGCCTTCAGGATTACGGACGGTGTTCCCGTGTGGACCGCGGGAGCGGTTTCCGAGGAGAAAACCCGAGGTCCAAGGGCAGCTCTGTCCCCGCCGAGAATCGCCCTGGAATCCGGTCGCCTCTTTGTCGCGAGGTACCCGGAATTGGAATCCTGGAATTCCGAAACCGGTGAACTGATCGAACGAACCGAGGTGCCCGCTCCCGTCGACGGTTTGTTCCTTACCCCCGGACGACTCCATTGCAGAATGCGGGGCGGGACAGTACGCACCTACGGCTCCGGTTTGATTTCAGCCAGGTATCCGGATCCTGAGTCTCCGATACGGCCGGATCCGTCCGTATCGGACATGATTCGGAACCGGCTTGCAAGGTATGCGGAGCCGGAGTCCGCGGTTCGCCTGGCCTGGCGCGCCTACGTTCCCAATTCCGCTCCGTCCCCGGACTATCGGTTCACGGTCTTCCAGTATTCGGTTCAGGAAGCCGGGAAGAAGACCTTCTCCCTGAGCCCCGCCGGACCGGATCCCGTCTTTATCGGGGTCTTCGACGCTGAAGGCTCCGAGCGGTATACGAATGTGGGAGAGCTCGGAGTGGATCCCTCCTTTGAGTTCTGGATGGAACCGGGAACATGGTATATCGCCGTCGGCAGTCTTAGAGGAAGAGAACTAACGGATTCGGTTTTTTTGGAGATTCGATAGTTCGGCTAGGACTTGCGTCGGACCGAAGAATGGGAGGCCCGAGGCCCGGGTTCAGGCTCCGCATGCGGGCGCGTGAGAACAGGGACCTAGAACGGGGACAGAGCTGAAACTCGCGGGACTGGAACACGAGGGACAGAGCTGATTTTAAAATTGAGCCAATTCCAAAAGTCGGTCACTTTTGAAATTGGCTTTGCGATTGCTTGCGGTTGCGTTGCAGCCGCTGCGCCCAATCGCAAATTTCAAGGTAGCTTTTTCAAACCCCCTGAGTTTTGAAAAAGCCACAATTGACAATTCTTCGGTTTATCGCGAAGCTTTCCTGATATAGGAGGTTCGATATGCCACAAACGAAGATGAGTATATTCGAGTACGCGATTCGTTCGGAGGAGGAGGGGGCCGCCTTTTATTCCAACGCGGCCCGATCCTTTGGGAAAGGCCCTGAGAAGAGTTTTCTTGAAGGGTTAGCTGCGGAAGAGGTCAAGCATGCCGATACCTTCCGGAAGCTCAAAGAAAAGGTCGAAAAAAAGGGGGTTGGGGAACTATTCGGCTCCGCCGAAGTGAGCGACTACCTGGACGCCGTCGTGCGCGGAGGGCTTTTCGAATCCGCCCGCCAAGCGGTCGAGGGCGGCGCGACACCGAAGTCCCCGGAGGAGATCTACGCCGTCGCCGTCCGGGCGGAACGAAGCTCCATCCTGCTCTATGGCGAACTTGCCCGGCAGGCGAAGCACAAGGCGACCCGGAAGATCTTCGAGGAACTCGAGAGGGAGGAAAAGAACCACCTGGTTCGGATTGTCGCCCTGCGGGCAGACCACGACACCATGTTCGCGATCGAGCGGTTCGGCTGCGTGTGTTGAGGCTCTAGAGAAAGAACGAAGGAGGACGTCCTTCGGGCCCTTTACGCATCGGATTTCGCCGCTGTAACCACTCCTCGAGAAGCGGATTGGGTGGTTACATGGCCTGCCCCGGGACGCTACCTCTGCTTAGCCCGGGGTGCATTCCGGGAACCGCATCGGGTTGACGAATTGAGAATGGTTTCATGAGTCGGCCTTGGCTGCGACCGAACGGGGATCCCTGCAAAACTCTTCGCTGGTCAGGATGAGTCCGCCGCAAACGCCTCGGGAGGCGAACAGGGACGCGTAGTGTTCGTCCTCTCCGTAGTCGGCTTGGGCGTCCTCGATGTGGAGGATCCGGTAGCCGCGGTCCGAAGCGTCCCGGGCCGTGGTGTCCACGCACTGGCTGGTCGCTAACCCCGCAAAGGCGATCATGTTGGGCTTTAAACCTTCAAGCCATGAGGCCAGGCCCCCGGAGGCGAAACCGCTGAAGGTCGTTTTATCGAATACCGCATCCTCGGACGCAGGAGCTATTTCGGGAAGGATATCGGCGAGGGGATCCGAGGCAAGGGGGTATAGGTCCGGATAGCCCTCCGAAGCCGCCCGAAAATGGGCTTGGCGAAACAGCCTATGCAGATCCGAGCGGTCCGGTTT
>JAAYUR010000069.1 GCA_012517645.1 Treponema sp. | reverse complement strand
GAGCACGGGATCGCCCGGCTCCGGGGCCGCACGGTCCGGGAGCGGACCCGGGAGCTCATCGCCGTGGCGGACCCGCGCTTCCGGGAGGAGCTCACGGCGCAGGCGAGGAAGCTGGGGTATTTGTAGACGCCAAACTACAAATCGGCCAAGTCAGAACTGTACAGGACTCACCACGGAGGACACGGAGGTCACGGAGCTGGCGATGAGAGAATTGAATCCAACAGGACATATATGATGGTGAAAGAACCTGGAGGAAAAGGGAATCGGACCCGGATCTTCTATTATTGACATCACACCCGTTCATCTTGCGCATCGAGCCCATCGATACGTTCAAGATCGGGTTTTCTCCGTGTACTCCGTGAACTCCGTGGTTGATTCCGGAATACTCTCGGAGCCGTCCTCGACTACGATATACTGTCCCCATGCTTTGCGACGCCCACATCCACGCCCCCGAGCTGGCCGAGCGGGACCCGAGTTTTCCGGAGCGCTTCCGGGCGGGAGCATACCGGGCCTGCTCCGCCGCCCACTCGGGTCCCGAGTTGGACGCAGCCCGGGCTCTCCGGGACTCGGGCCTCGACCTCCGGCTCTCCTTCGGGATCCATCCCCAGTGGACGGACTGGACCTGGGCGGACTGCCTGGCCGAGGAGGCCCGGGCCGGCGGGATCGACGCGATCGGAGAGGCGGGCTTCGACTTCTTCGGGGACCGCCCCGAGCGGGTGCGGAATCCCGAGAACCTTGCCGCCCAGCGCGCGGCCTTCGAGTACCAGCTGGGTCTGGCGGAGCGGTATGGCCTTCCCCTGGTGCTCCACGTGCGACGCGCCCTGGATCTGGTTTTCGAGTACGCCCCCCGGCTCAAGCGGATCCCCGCGGCCCTCTTCCACTCCTGGTCCGGACCCGTCCGGGAGGCGGAGTCCCTGCTGGCCAAGGCCGTGCCGGCTTATTTCTCCTTCGGAGCCCCCATCCTGAACGGAAACCGGAAGGCCCGGGAATCCTGCGCCCTCCTGCCCGCGGACCGGGTCCTCCTGGAGACCGACGCCCCCTGGCAGCCCCCCCGGGGCACGGACTTCTGCACCCTCGAGCACCTGGCCCTGGTGCGGGACGAAGCCGCCCGATTACGGGGCATCCCGGCCGGAGCGATGGAGGAGTCCGCCGCCGCGGCCTTCGAGGCGGTGTTCGGGTAAACGGGGAGCCGAGCCTCCCTAGACGAACATCACGTATTCTTCATCCCTTGCAGGTTATGCGAATCTCACACATTCCTCGCGCGGTGCAAGTTTGCTGAAGCGCCATCCAAGCTCCAAGCTCGGCTGCCAACATCTTGTGGTCCCGCCCTCGCCAACCATGCCGACCCCGAGACGGACGAGCCCTGTCCCTCCCGCCTCGACCGCGCAACAATTGAATTCAGGATATCCTCTCCGTGGTACGAAGCTTGTGCTGCTACTACCCCGAGGCTGTCCGGCGGGTGCGGCCTCCGCTCCGGACAGGATCCCACCGGCCTCGGCTCCCAGGCATCACAAGCTTCGTAACACTGCCCGGAGGGCCGCCTGGAACGGGCACCCCCGTCTCCGTTATACTCTTCCCATGCCCTTCACGGACCGAACCCGCATCCTCCTCGGGGACGCCGCGATCGAACGCCTGGCCCGGTCCAGGATCTGCGTCTTCGGCCTGGGCGGTGTCGGGTCCGCCTGCGCCCTGGACCTGGTGCGTGCGGGGGTAGGCCGCTTGGCGGTGGTGGATTTCGATGTACTCCAGGAATCGAACCTGAACCGGGTCGCCTTAGCCTACCGGGAAAACCTGGGGCGGCCGAAGGCGGAAGCCTTTCGGGACGCCGCCCTCCGGATCAACCCGGAGGCACAGATCGAGATCCTCGCGTCCCTGGTCCGGGGAGCCGAGGCCGCGGACCGGATACCCGAGGGCTGCGACTTCTATCTGGACGCCATCGACACCCTGAATCCCAAGACAAACCTGATCGTCGCCCTGGCCGAGCGGGAAGCGCCCTTCGCGTCCTGTCTGGGCACGGCGGGACGGATCGCCCCGGAGAGGCTGCGCCTGTCCTCGATCTGGGAGAGCCGGGGTTGTCCGCTGGGACAAAAGCTCCGCCAGCGCCTGCGCAGGCGCGGGGTGACCCGGGACTTCCCGGCGGTCTGGTCCGACGAACCGCCCGTGCCGCCCGCCCTTCCCGAGGACGGATCCAAGCCCGGGGACGTTTCCGACGGCGTCCGAATTCGGGCGGTCCAGGGCTCCGGGCCCTTCGTCCCCCAGGCGGCGGGGCACCTCCTGGCCAGCGTCGCGGTCCGGGCTGTCCTGGGCCTTTCCTTCGGCGAACCCCGGGCATAGCCGACCGCGCGAGCCGCGAAGCGGCCTTTAATCGAATCCGGCAAACTCAACGAAGCTCGAAGAGCTTCGTCGCCGCGAGCCGCGAAGCGGCCAATAATCGAATCCGGCAAACTCGACGAAGCTCGAAGAGCTTCGTCGCCGCGAGCCGCGAAGCGGCCAATAATCGAATCCGGCAAACTCGACG
>JAAYUR010000002.1 GCA_012517645.1 Treponema sp. | reverse complement strand
GATCGCGGCGCCCTTCTCGTCCAGGTCCGCCAGGGCGATGCCCGTGGCTACGTCCTTCGCGATGGAAACGACGGTGTACTCGAACTCGATGGACCGGCCCCGAAGTTCCGTCTCCAGGGCGGCCCGGAAGGCCTCGAACTTGGCGGGGAACTTGTCCAGGAGGTCCAGGGAGGAATCCAGGTTGATCCGCATGACCAGCTTGGCCTTGCCCACGAAGTTGGGGGGCGGGGGCGTGAAGGAGAAGGCACCCCGGGAGTCGGACACGATGCGCTCGGTCTTGCCCGTAAGACGGCCGGAGGCCTGCCGGACCTGGTAGGTGACGTAGGCCTCCGCTCCGGGTATGCCGGGGCCGGAGTCGTTCTCTCCGTAGACAAGGCGCGCAGAGAAGGGGCCGGAGAAGGGGCGGCCCAGACCCGCGGTCGGGGCGGGACCCGCGGCCACGAAGCGCAGGCGCTGGAGGACCCGACGGGCGTTGTTGACGTTGCGCTCCAGCTTGATGTCCGCGTTGTCGATGTCCGCCCCGGATGCGGCCACGGCGGCCTCGATATAGCTTTGCACGGCCTCGAAATAACGGCCCTCGGATTCGAAGCTCTGTCCCTTGCGTTCCGGGACGGCCACGGCGTCGATCTGCTCCTGGAAGAGCCTCTGGATCCGGGTCTTCTCCGCCTCCAGGTCCTTGGTGACGTAGGACGCCAGGATATAGACCGTGACGCGGCCGCTCTTTTCCTTTACTTGGTATCGATCCTTGACCATGAAGCCCGCCAGCCGGTTGGTGGACTGGGTGCGGACGGTCTGGACGATCTCCGCCTGGTAGGAGTCGTAGGAGGCCCGGGCGGTGGCGGAGGAATCGACGGTGATCTTGACCCCGATGTAGTTCATGATCGAGGAGAGGAGGTTGGCGGTGGCTCCCTCCGCGGCCTTGGCGGCGTCCCCGGAAGGATCCGCGGAATAGCCGACGAAGTAGGTATATGTGCCGTCCGGAGGCGGCGTGGTCAGGGTCCAGGCCGGCGCCTTGCCCTGGGCCGGCGAGGAAGCGCAGGAGGCCAGGAGGAGGACCGCGAAGACGAGCGCGGCATACCGTTTGATCATTGGGATCTCCTTCGGGGGTCCACCCCGAGTACGGAAAGGGCACCCCCGGCGTACCGGGGATGCCCCAAGCGTTCACGGACGAAGCGTCTTAGAAGCCTTCGTAGAAGGCCTGCTGGACCGCCTGCATGGCCCGCTCCTTCTCGGGAGTCTTGGGCTCCGCGGCTTGCTCGCCCTTGAGGACGCCCTCAAGCTGCTTCTGGAGGACTTCCTTGTCCACGGTGTACAGCTGGAGGACCCGGAACTCGTCCCGATCCCAGGTCTTCTTGCCGTCCGGCTTGTACCAGCGGATCTGGACCCACCAGTCCGCGGCTCGCTGGAACCCGGCGAACTTGATCTCGGACACGCTCTTCACGACCCGCTCCATGTAGGTCTCGATCTTGTCCTTGTCCCCCACCTGGGCGCCCGCGAAGGTGTCCTTGACGCGAAGGCTGAGGTAGCGGGCGATCTCGGTATCCGCATTGAGGCGCTGGGCGGCCAGGGAAGTGCCCTCGAGGTCCTTTCCGGTCACGTCGACGACCACGACGAACTTGCCCTGGTAGTCGGGGAGCTTCTCCACGGCCTTGGGGCCCATGAGGGAGGCTTCGATCCAAGCCGGCGGATTGACGACACCCAAGGTGGTCCCCTTGTGCTGGAGGATCTCGAAGGGCGGAGTGTTGGTCGGGGTCGGGGGCGGGGCGGAGGGCTTGCTGGCGCAGCCCGCGACCGCGAGGGCCGTCAGAAGGACAGCTAAAATGACCAGGGTCTTTTTCACGGTAACCTCCTAAAAACTCGTGTCACGATACCTTCTATCGCAAAAATCCGGAAAAATCCGGGTTTTCCGCTATTTCATCCCGGCGAATCGGGGAACTCCATCCCCGGCCCCGGGATATCCCGAAGAAACCCCTCTCTCACTTCCCGGTGTTGAAGGTGAAGGCCTTGCCCCGGTTGAACACCAGGTACATGTCCCGAAGACCCGCGCGCTCCGCGGCGGCGTAGACCGCGTCCTCCACCTTGTCCCGGCTCTGGAAAGTATACACGAAGAGCTTGGTTTCCGCGGCGGAATAGGACACCTGTTCCACCTCCCGGACCTGCCTCGCCAGGGCTCGGCGGAAATCGCTCATAGCCTTGGAATCCGGCGTGTTCTGCACAACGATCTCGTACCGGATGCCTCGGGCCAGGGAGTTCTGGATCAAGGTCTTGGTCTGCTCGGTCATCTTGGGCATGGCGTTCCAGACCGAGGCGGCCAATGCGTTGGAGACCGCGGACTCCTGGGAGACGGGGCTCATCACCTGGGGACTCTGGAAGGCCACGCTGCCCAGGAGCGTGCCCGTGGAGGTGTCGAAGATCTTCATGGAACCCTGGGCGGTGGCGAAGTATCGGCCCCCCGAAGCCGAGGGCGTGGCGGTGAACGATATCTCCACGTAGGCGTCGGCGTTGTATTTTTGGGCCAGGTACTGGATCAAGTCGATGGCGCCCCCCGTCTCGGCCTGGTAGGCGGCCTGCTGGTCCTTCTTGTTCTTCTCCACCTGGTCGAAGTCCAGGACGGAAAGGCCCATGCGCTCGATAAGGTAACGGTTAGCCTGGTTGACCGCGGTCTTGGCGTAGTTCTTGTCGATTACCGCTCCCTCGTCGTAGTAGACCATGTAGTTGAGCCGGGCCAAATAATTCTGAAGGAATACCTCCTCCTCGGGGGTAAGCTTTCCCGGGGGAGGCGGCGGAACATCCGCGGGAGCGGCGGGTGCGGCAGCAGCCGCGGCAGGGGGCGACGCGGCGGGGGCGCCCGCAGGCGGGACCTGGGATCCCGCGTCCCCGCCTCCTTGGACCAAGGCCTTTGCCCGGTCCTTGTCCGCGCTGGACGCCGGGGCGGAACCGGAGGAGTCGGCCGGCGCCGCGGGAGCCGGGGGAGGGGCGCTTACACAACTTGAAAGCAGAAAGAACGCCGCCAGGAGGGCGACCAGGATTGCACGTTGTTTCATAGAGGACTCCTTGCCCGTACGCTCATAGGAATATAGCACGCCGTCGGCTTGAAAACATCCGGGACGATCCGGAACACGGACGCTCCGGCGCATCAACACACGCCGGATTACAATCTATCGATTCGGGCGGGAAAATCAAGACCGTCCGCTCAATCCCCGGATAGACGGCCGGATCGGATGACCCGGATCGAGCGGATCAAGGACTTCTCGGGCCCCGATCCCGCCAAGCCCAGCCGCCAGGGACCGGGTGCGGGTACCCGGATCGTTTCGGTTCCCGACGCGACGGCAAGGCCGCCCTCCTCGGCGGGGCTGATCCTCGCCCGTACCCGGGGCAGTCCCGTATCCGGATCGACGCCCGCGGACCCGGAGCTCCAGGGCAGGGCATAGTCCTTTCCCGCGCCCTGGATGACCAGGGCGGGAGGGGGTCCGGAGGAGAGGACGGCCTCGACCTCCAGACTGCCTTCGGGAAGAAGACCGAACCGGGCTGCCGCGCCCGCGGGAAGCTCGAGACCCCGTCCGGCATCCACCGAAGCCCCGCCCTCCAGGACGGCGGGGGAGCCGTAGCCCCCCTCGAAGCCCTCCGCCATGACCAGGGAGGCTCCGAAGGCCCTGCGGGAGGCGAAGAGGTAGGCGGGGTAGGCGGCGGGTCCGCCTTGGTCGTCGAAGGCCCAGACGCCCACCTCGTCGTACAGGCCCGGGCACCCGTTCGGACCCGCCACCGTCGTCGTCCCGTTTTCGGTCCACCCGGACACCCCGAAGGGCAGCGTGCCCTGCCCCGCGGGCTTCCCGTCCACCAGGAACTCGATCCGCAGATCCGCACCATCGGGCCGAAGAGTCGCTCCTAGAAGAACGGGGCCGGAAGGAGGCAGGAGAGCCGCCGAACGGACCTCCCCGGAGCGGTTACCGGCCCTCAGGAAGGCGATCGGCCTACCCTCGGACAGGGAAAGCTCCAGCGCGGGGCCTTCTGGATCCGACTCCGCCCGGAAGAGGACGCCGGCCGCGGACTTGGCCGGTACTAGCCGCGCCAGGATCGTACAGGGCTGGAGTCGCCCTTCCCGGACCGGCAGGAGCAGGGCCGGGGCCCGGATTCCGGCGCCGGAGGGACCGCCCAGGACCAGACCGAATCCGCCCGGGTGTACGTCCAACGCAGGAGTGCCCAGGAACTCCCCGGAACCCCCCGGAACGCCGACGTAGTCCGGAGTATCCTCCATGCTGAAGAGGGCCCGGAACCGGTTGACCCGGGAGAACTCATCCCAGGCTTCCGGGCCGCCCGGAGCGATCAACAGGCTCGCGGACGCGCTCCGTGGGGGCGGGAACGAAAAGGAGACGCCCGCCGGGGGAGCGGCGGGGTAGAGCCCCAACCCGACGGCCGCGGGAGCGCCGGCCTTGGGCGCGGGCCAGAGCAGTTTGTCCAGGCCTTCGGACGCGAGTCCCTCCGCTCGAGTCGTTCCGTCCACGGTCCAGCGCAGGAAGGGATCCCGCTCCTCGTACCCGGACAGGTCGGCGACCAGAAGAACCCGGGAACCCGGGACAGGGTTTGCGGGGTAGGCCGCGATGGATGGCTGGGGCAGGGAGCTTCTGGCAAGGAAAAGTCCGATCTCGGAACGGGACAGGGCTTCGCCCCGGGCAGCCCGGGCATCCAGGATCAGCTCGTAGTAGCCGTCCGGGAAATCCGGAGGAACCTCGAGAACCGCGGAAAAGGAAGCCAGCGAGGAGACACGGATTTCCCGGATCTCCGCATTCCCGGCCTCATTGTCCGGGCCCGTCCGGTACCGGACCGAGACGGACGAAGCCCCGGAGCCGGCCCGAAGGAGAACGACCAACTCGGAGGGTTCCTCGGAGCCCCGAAGGGTCTCGAAGGAAATCCGTATACCCTCGGAGGGATCCAAGACCGCTCCGGGGTTCGCGGCGGAAACCGGCAGGGGGGCTCCCTTGGCGGAAGCCTCGGCTCGGTACAGGGCCTGGCGCTCGTCCAGGGTGAGCAGACCTATCCCGTCGTCGCAGGCGGCTGCTAGAAGGACCGCCAGGATGGCGACCCCGGCCGGCAGAACCGTCCGAGGGATTCGACGGGAACGAACCATGTACGACGTTTCCTTATCAGTATGATACCACGGAATTCACCGCATCCCGGGAATAAGTATCGCGATTTTCCGCCTTACCCGCCAGCCCGATACTGTCACGAAGGTTGTGAGGTACCCGGGGTCAATAGAGCCGGCACCTAGGTTTACGCATACGTCGGAAGCTGTCCCGGCCCGGAGCTCCGCCCCCTATGCGGAGCCCCGCCCGCCTAAAAGACCACCCGGCCTCGCCCGTCCGCGACCTCCACCGCCGTCCCCGTGAGGCGGGAGCTTTCCCGCAGGCCCGCCAGGATGCGTCCCGCCTCCTCGGGGGAGGCGAAGCGGGGGGCGTAGTCCCGGCGCTCGATCCGCATCGGGATGATCCGGGCGTCCCGGACTCGGCCGCCGTCCAAGGTGATCCGGAGCGCCGCCGTGTCGTACGTGGTATCCGCGTTCATGTCGAACACGAAGTTCCCCAGGGAATAGACGATCAGGCCCTCCCCGTACCGTTCCAGGGACTGAAGGACATGGGGATGGTGCCCCAGCACGAGATCCGCGCCGGCGTCTACGGCGGCCCGGCCGAACTCCCGCTGGGCCGGGCCGGGGAAGCGATCGTGCTCCTGACCCCAGTGCACGGACACGACCACGTAGTCCGGCCTGTACTGCCGTCGCAGAGCGGCTATATCCGACGCGAGGAG
>JAAYUR010000164.1 GCA_012517645.1 Treponema sp. | reverse complement strand
GAAGAGGTTATAGAGCCCCGAGGCCTTCTCTTTCAACGGCAGCGCCATCTCCTGGATGATGTATCGGCCAAGCCGGTTCGTGGTGTCCAGGGTGGTCAGGGCGAAGGTGGATACCCAGACCGCGGAGAAGAGGGTCATGAAGCTCATCGGAAGGAAGGGCAGCTGGGTGCTGACCATCTTGGCGAAGGACTGAACGAAGCGGCCCAGGGCCGGGGTGGCCAGGAGCTTGTCGCCCAGGGCGGCCTTGCCGAAGGCGGCTATGGAGATCACGACCAAGGTGGACAGGAAGCCTTCCGTGAGCATGGCTCCGTAGCCGACGAAGAGGGCGTCGGTTTCCTTGGCCAGCTGCTTCGAGCTGGTCCCGGCGGCCACCAGGGAGTGGAAGCCCGAGAGGGCGCCGCAGGCGACCACGAGGGGAACCGTCGGCCAGAAGGGGGAGGGCACCCCGCCGATGACCTTGGCGTTCAGGCTGATCACCGGGGCCAGGGAGTCCAGGGGCTTGAAGCCGATGATGGCCGAGATGCCGCCGACCAGCAGACCGAAGTACAGGAAGAAGGAGGAAAGGTAGTCCCGGGGCTGGAGGAGCAGGTTCACCGGCAACGTGGAGGCCAGGACGATGTACACGAAGATGATCAGGAAGTAGACGTCCTTGGTCCACTTGATCTGCATCATCCCGCCGAGCCAGAAGGCCACGATGATGAGAACGAGGCCGATCACGGAGCCGCCGGGCAGGCCCAGCTTCGTCTTGTACATGAAGTAACCGGAGATGACCGCCGCCACGCAGAAGAAGACGAAGGAGAAGAAGACCCTTCCGTCCGCCGCGAACTGGCCGGCTACAATGTCTCCGAAGGCCGCGACGACCAGGATGCAGAGGAACAGGATGAACCAGGCGAAGGTCTTGCCCGCGTTCTTCCCGATCAGGTCCTGGGACACGAACTGCATCGAGCGGCCGTCGTAGCGCACGGAGGCCGTGAGGGACAGGTAATCGTGGATCGAACCGAGGAATACGTTGCCGATCCAGATCCACAGGAGGCCCGGAAGCCAGCCCCAAGCCACGGCGATGGCGGGACCGGTGATCGGGCCGGCGCCGGCGATGGACGCGAAGTGGTGCCCGAACAGGACGAACTTGTTCGTCGGGATGTAGTCCACTCCGTCGGAAAGCCGCTCGGACGGGGCCTTGGGGGCCTTGTCGCTCTGGAGGAGCTTGTCCCGCAGGTTCCTGCCGAAGGTGAAGTAGAAGGCCAGGTAGATCACCAGGGCCGCTACCGCGATGAGAGTTGTCATTCCATGTTCCTCCTTAAGAAATGGAACCTAGAGTTTCTCCAGGGAGAATAAACTTACTAAAATGGAGTTGTCAACTAAAATAAGTAGGCAGGTTCAAAAGTCAACAAAAAGGTTTGAAAAATGAAATATCATTTTGACACCCCTGGTGTTATTGTTAAGTTGTGTCCAGGAATCCAAAAAAATCCCCCCCGGGAGGGTTCGACGACCGCCTGGCTCCGAGTGGCTTCGGAACGCGGCTTCGAGTATACTCGTCGGGAAGTTGTGATTGAACACAAGGAGAATGGAGGATGCGCATAAATATGCGTCGCCGTATCCGCGTATGATAGAAACGACGCTCACGGAAAGCCCGGAGATGTACCTGGAGACCATCGTCCGCCTGGAGCGCCGGGACGGGAAGGCCCGGGTCACGGACATGGCCCGGGAGCTCGGGGTGTCCAAACCCTCGGTGCACATCGCCCTGCACGAGCTGGAGAACCGGGGCCTCGCGGAGCACGAACCCTACGGGGCCATCCTGCTCACCCCGGCCGGCCGGCGCGCCGCGGAGGAGATCGCCCGCCGGCACGGCATCCTGACGGAGTACCTGTCCCGGGTGCTCGGGGTGTCCCCGGAGACCGCGGAGCACGACGCCTGCCGGATCGAGCACTACCTGTCCCGGGAGACGATGGAGAGGATCGAGGAAAAAGTGAACGGTGGACAGTGAACAGTGGACGGAAATGACCCTAGGATGCGGCTAAATTCCACGCTGAAGCGGTAAAATCCGCCGCCTCCTGAAGCCGCTTCCGACCACCGACCACCGTTTACCGTTTACTGACCTTCACCTTCCACGCGTCCCCGTCCATTTCGATCTCCGCCATGCCGGCTTCTTCCTGCCAGAGGGCTTCCACGGCCAGGGTCTCGCTCTTGACGTAGTCCTCGAATTCCTCGAAGGCTTTTCGTAGGTTCTCGGAGCCGTGTAGGGAGAGCCGTATGCGGTCCGTCACCTCGAACCCCGCTTCCTTGCGTAGGTTCTGGACCCCCCGTACGAGGTCCCGGATCCAGCCCTCCTTGAGGAGCTCCTCGGTAACCGCCGCGTCCAGGGCGACCGTCAGGGTCCCCTCGTTCACGACCTTCAGGCTCTCCTTCTCGATGCGTCGGATGTCCAGCTTGTCCCGGGTCAGCTCCACCGCCCGACCCGCTACCTCGATCTCCAGGACCGAACCCTCCAACAGGCTGGCGATCTGCCGGCCCGAGAGCCTCTCGATCCGGTCCGCCGCGGCCTTCATGTCCTTGCCCAGCTCCTTGCCCAGGACCCGGAAGTTGGCCTTTGCCTGGTACTCGACCAGCTCCTCCTCGTCCTCCCGGAAGACCACCTCCTTGACGTTCAGCTCGTCCCGGAGAATCTCCTCCATTTCCAGGAGCACCGCCCGCTCCCGGGGATCCCGGGTGACCAGGTGGACCGCGGCCAGGGGCTGGCGGATCTTCAAGTTATGCTGGTAGCGCAAAGCCCTGCCTATGGTGACGGCCTTTCGGATGACCGCCATCTTCCATTCCAGGTCCTCGTCCCTGTAGCGTCCGTCGTATTCGGGGTAGTCCGCCAGGTGCACCGATTCCGGCATGCCGGGCCTCCGCAGATTGCGGTAGATCTCGTCGGTGATGAACGGGGCGATGGGAGCCGCAGCCAGGGACAGGCGCAGGAGGATCCGGTACAGGACCGAGTAGGCGTCCGCCTTGTCCGAATCCTCTCCGGAGCGCCAGAACCGGCGCCGGGACCGTCGGATGTACCAGTTGTTGAGGGCGTCGATGAAGTCCACGATGGGGTCGATTGCCTTCTGCATGTCGTAGGCGTCCAGGGCCTCGGTCACCGCGGCGACCATGGACTCGCAGACCGAGAGGATCCACCGGTCCAACGGATTCGCCCGGGAGCCGCCGAGGGCGGCTCCCGGGTCGCCAAAGCCTTCGGCTTCGGCGATCTCTCCGCCGAAACCGCTTCCGAACGCGGTCGGGTATGCTTCGGGCCACTTGTCGATGTTGGCGTAGGTGACGAAGAAGGAGTAGGCGTTCCACCAGGGGATCAGGATGCCCCGGAGGATCTCCCGGACCCCCTCGTCGGAGTAGAGGAGGTCGTCGGCCTTCACCACGGGGCTGTGCATGAGGAAGATGCGCAGGGCGTCCGCCCCGAACTGGTCCATGACCTCCACGGGGTCCGTGTAGTTCCGCAGGGACTTGGACATCTTCTTCCCGTCCGAGGCCAACACCAGGCCGTTCACCACGCAGTTCTGGAAGGCCGGGGAGTCGAAGAGGGCGGCGGCCAGGATGGTCAGGGTGTAGAACCAGCCCCGGGTCTGGTCCAGGCCCTCGCAGATGAAATCCGCGGGGAAATTCGCCTCGAAGCGGGCCTTGTTCTCGAAGGGGTAGTGGACCTGGGCGTAGGGCATGGAACCCGACTCGAACCAGCAGTCCAGGACCTCGGGGATGCGGCGCATCGT
>JAAYUR010000014.1 GCA_012517645.1 Treponema sp. | reverse complement strand
TGCCCCCTGCGGCTGCGGCATCCTTCGTTCCGTTCGCGAAGACCATTCCGACCGACACGGATAGAATTAGGAGAATCGCGATCACCTTTCCGAATTTGCCCATAGATGCCTCCTGATTGGGTTCATCCGCTACTCTTCAGCGGATGAGTAATGGTAAGACGGGATGTTCTAGTTGTCAACCAAAAATCCCGCATAATTATACGATTCTACATGTAGAATCGAGTTCTATCAATGCCACCAGCCGGAGGCTCGGTGGTACGAAGCTTGTGAAGGCTGAGATTGGCGGACACTCGGTCCCTGTTCGTGTCAGCCGCCGAACCATCTGAACGGTCTCCGGGACGAAGATCACAAGCTTCGTACCACCAGGGGAACGCTACCGCTTGACTACCGACAGCAGCGTCCGGACACTGATGCCATGGACGAACCTCCCTCCATCGAGTTCGCTATCCTCGGCCTGCTCCACGAGGGCCCCTTACACGGCTACGAGCTGTATCGCCGATATTCGAGCCGGTCGGGGCTGTCCGTGGTGTGGAAGGTCAAGCGGAGCCGGTTCTACGCCCTCCTGGCACGGCTCGGGCGGCTCGGACTGGTGGCGGCGGAGGTACGGGAACAGGAGGGCCGGCCGCCCCGGAAGGTTTTCCGCCTGACCCCGGAAGGGCAGGCCGCCCTCCGAGCCTGGATGACGGAGCCCGTGGCAGACAGCCGGGCCTTCCGGGTGGAGTTCCCCGCCAAGCTCTACTTCTGCGCCCGGGTGGATCCGGGGTCGGCTCGGCGCCTGGTTGCGCGGCAGAGGACCTTGTGCGATTCCTGGCTGTCCCTTCGGAGCCTCGAGCCCGCCCGGGGGGACTTCGAGGTTCTGGTCCGGCGGTTCCGGACCGGCCAGCTCGCGGCTATGAAGGCCTGGCTGTCCGACTGCGAGGCCTACCTTGTCGGCGCGAAGGGGGGCGAGGATGACGGGCCGAGCGCGCCGGGCTGAATTCTCCCGAATCCATGATACCTTCAAGTCGAGGGGGTAATCTGCCGATAAGATAAGGCCGTATTCCGCCGGACGGGACGCGGCGCACCGGAGCCCCCGGCTTGTCTCGGGGCTCCGGAATTCGAAAACCAAGGAACCCATGGAAATGTCGGACCCGGACCTCTCCGCGGCCGGCGGAGACGAGACCATTCCTCTGATCGATCTGCCGCCCGAGGATTCCCTCTTTTCCGAGGCCCTGACCAGCCTGCTCCGGGCCTGCCGGAAGCCGGGGGGGGAGACGGATTCCGATTTCCAGATACTCTTCGACGGCTCTCCGGACATGCTCTTGGTGCTCGGCCCGGACGGCGTCTTCAAGGACGCGAATCCCTCTTTCTTGAACGCCAGCGGGTACGACATCCGGATGCTGAAGGGACGGAGCGTCCTCGAGATCCTGGAGGCGGGATACCGGGAGGGTTTCAAGGAAAAGCTGGCGGCGATCAGCCGGACCCGGACCGCCCCGGGAGAGTCCCTGCCGCGGGAGATTTTCACCTTCCGGGGACTAAAACCCGACGGCTCGTCGGCCTCCATGGAGTGCCTCCTCGTCCCGGTCCGGATCCACGGAAGGTCCTGGGTCCTGGCCGCGATCCGTAACCTGACCTTGGAGCGCCGCCTCCTGGAGGAGCTCCGGGAGAGCGAGGAGCAGTACGCGGCCCTTTCGGAGACGATCTCCGAGGCGATCTTCCGGATCGACGAGAACCTGAACATCCTCTTCGCGAATTCCGGCGCCCAGAGCACCTTCGGCTATTCCCGGGACGAGCTTGTCGGCCAGAGCTTCCGTATGCTTTTCCCCGAGGAGGTCTTCCGGACCTACGAGGACGTCTTCCGAAAGTACTTCTATGTGGACGACAAGGACCGGCCGGCCATGGGCCTCCGGAGGACCCTGGAGGTGCTGGGAGTCACGAAGAACCGCGGCGTGACTCCCATGGAGATGTCCTTCGGGAACTCCAAGGTGTTCAAGGAACGGACCCTGACCTGTATCGTCCGGGACATTTCCCACCGCAAGACCCTGGAGCGGAAGCTCCGGCACCTGGCCTACCATGATCGGTTGACCGGCCTGGCCAACCGGGAGCTCTTCCACGAGGACCTCCAGGCGGCCCTGTCGGGGCTGGAAAAGGACAAGACCCGGAAGCACGCGGTCCTCTTCATGGACCTGGACGGGTTCAAGCAGATCAACGACACCCTGGGCCATGACCGGGGCGACCGCCTCCTGGTGGAGGCCGCCCGGAGGATCCGGGACAGCCTCCGGGACGCGGACACGGCCTACCGCCTGGGGGGCGACGAGTTCACCGCCCTGCTTTCCGGGATCCGGAAGGTCCAGGACGCCCTCGTGGTGGCCGAGCGGATCCAGGCCTCCATACGGCAGCCCTTTTTCCTGGAGGGCGCCGAGGACGCCCCGGTCAGCGTGGGGGTGAGCATCGGCATCGCCGTAATCCCCGACGACGGAACGACGGTCCTGGAGGTCACCAAGTGCGCGGACATAGCCATGTACCGGTCCAAGGACAGCGGAAAGGGTAGGTGCACGGTCTACGATCCGGCCATGGACGCCCGGGTCGCGGAGCGGTGGCGGATGGCCCAGGAGATCCGCACCGCCCTGGTCCGCGGGGAGTTCCGCCTCTACTACCAGCCCATCGTGGACCAGGGCGGCATGATCCGGGGGATGGAAGCCCTCCTGCGGTGGCCGAGACAGGACGGGACGGCCATACCGCCCTCGGTCTTCGTGCCCGTGGCCGAGGAGTCCGGCACCATCTTCCTTCTCGGCAAGTGGGTCCTGCACCGGGCCTTGGCGGACCTGCGGGCCCTCCAGGAGAGGAATCTCCGGGACGTCTATGTGGCGGTGAATCTTTCGGGCCGCCAGTTCGAGCAGGCGGGGTTCGCGGAGTCCCTGGTGGAAGCGGTGCGAGGTTCCGGGGTGGATCCCGGTCGGCTCCGGCTCGAGCTCACGGAGACCACCCTTATGCGGAATCCCGCGGCCGCGGCCAAGCGCATCCAGGACATCAAGGACTCCCTCCCGGGACTGCGGTTCATGATCGACGACTTCGGCACCGGGTACTCCTCCCTGGCCTACCTGTCGAACCTGCCCGTGGACAGCCTCAAGATCGACCTTTCCTTTGTCGCCAACCTTTCCCGATCCCAGAACGAGAAGGTCGTCAAGGCCATCATCAACCTGGGCCACAGCCTGGAGATGGGCATCGTGGCGGAGGGTATCGAGACCCGGGACCAGAGGTCCTATTTCGTGGAGAGGTCCTGCCAGGGCATGCAGGGCTTCTACTTCATGAAGGCCGCCCCCTTGTCCGTGGTCCTGAAGCGTCTGGAGCGCCAGCTCCAGGGGATCCCTCCCTTCGGGGAGGAAGCGGGACTGACCGACGCCGCGGGAGCCTAGGCCTGGTTCCGAGTGCGGAGGATGCACCGAGATCCGAGGCGGCCCGACCGCGCAGGGTCCGTACGTACTGGACAATACCGCGCCGGAATGTTTGTATGAGTCAAGATGATTTTTTATCGACAAGACTTTGAGTCAGCGCAGGGATATCATGACAGCAGAAGAATCCGCATACCGTAAAATCGTGCACTTGATCCTGGCCGGGCACTACAAACCGGGGGATTTCCTGCTCGAAGTGGAGCTCGCCAAGAGCCTTGGGATGAGCCGGACCCCCGTGGGCCGGGCGATCGGCCGATTGGTGGCCGAGGGCTTCCTGAGCCGGATGCCCAAGAAGGGCTGCTTCATACCCCAGCCCACGCCGGAGGACGCGGAGCAGGTATTCCGCGCCCGGATGGCGGTGGAGGGTAAGGCCGCCGCCCTGGCCGCGGAAAAAGCCGCGGAGGAAGAACTCGCGGAGCTGGAGAAGGTTCTCCTTCCGGAAGAGCAGGCTCTCAAGGATCGGAACAAGGACCTTACAGCCCAGATCAACCGGGCGTTCCATACCGGGATCTCCCGGGCTTCCCATAACCTGTACCTGGAAACCTGGTGCTCCTCCATCTTCTGGCGGTCGAACCTGTACATCTTCTATTTCGACAGCTTCTACAATCTCAACCGGCACAAGGACATGCCGCCCCAGATGACCCCCGCCCAGCATAAGGCGATACTCGCCGCGATCCGCTCGAGGTCGCCGGAGACGGCGGAGCGGCTCATGCGGGAACACATCCAGAACACCTTCGAAAAGCTGCTGTTCGGATATTGAATTTCTCTTGACAGGGTTACAGGGTGATGTAAAATGCATTTATACATACTTAGATGTATACATCAAAGTATGTATAAATCCCCTAAGGAGGACCTGAGCATGGAAGGTATAGCGCAAAGGGAATCATCTCGCTGTTGCCCGTCGTACTCACCCTGGTTCTGGCGTTCGCGACCAAGGATGCCATCATCGCGCTGATCATCGGCTGTATCAGCGGGGTGATGATCGCGGGCTTCGACCCTGCTACGGGGCTGTCGAAGCTCTTCCAGCACGCGCTGGGGAACGCGGACTTCATCTGGGTGGTCATGATCGAGATCGCCATCGGGATCATGATAGCCTTCTATTTCAAGGCCGGCGTGATCTCCGCCTTCGCGGAAGTCGCATCGAAGAGTATCAAGACCCGTAGGCAAGCTTCGGGCGTAGGCTGGGTCATGGGCGTCCTGATCTTCTTCAGCGACTACTTTTCCCCCCTCTTCAGCGGGCCCATCGCCCGGCCTCTGACGGATAAGTACAAGGTTTCCCGGGAAATGCTGGCCTACGAACTGGACTCCGGCAGCGCCCCGGTCTGCACGATCATCCCGCTGTCCGCCTGGGCGGTCTACATCGCCGGCCTCTTAAAGGGCTACGGGCCCATCCAGAACGCCGAGGCCGGAATGGACGCCTTCGTCCGGTCCATTCCCTTCAACTTCTACGGTATCCTGACCGTCGTCCTGGCCGGCTTGATCGCCTACCAGATCATCCCGAATTTCGGCCCCATGCGGAAAGCCGAGGAACGGGCGCTCAAGGAAGGGAAGGTCATCCGGGACGGAGCCACTCCGCTGTCCGGAGTCGAGATGGACCAGATCACCGCCGCCGAGGGCAAGACTCCCAACCTGGTCGTCTTCCTCTTCATTCCGGTATTGATCGTCATCGGGATAGCCTTGGGGACCTTCATCTTCTTGAAGAGCACCAAGACCCTGGAGGCCTTCTTCGCGGCCGTCATGTACCAGGCCGTCGCCCTTACGATCGGCGGGTATTTCAAGAGCGTCAAGGACTTCATGGACACCGCGACCCGGGGCATCAAGGCCGTCATGCCCGCGATCATGATTCTGGCCTTGGCGTACTGCATCAACGACATCTCCAAGGCCCTGGGAGCCCAAAAGTTCATCTTCGAGATGGCCAAGTCCTGGATGACCCCCGCCCTGCTCCCCCTGGCGACCTTCCTGGCGGGCGCTTTGATCTCCTTCTTCACGGGCACCTCCTGGGGAACCTACGCCATCCTGACGCCCTTTGTCATGCCCCTGGCCATGAATCTCTCGGGGAACACGGTTTCCACCCTGGTCCTGGTCTCGATCGGGGCGATCGTCGGCGGAGGCTGCTTCGGCGACCATTGCTCCCCCGTGTCGGACACCACCTGTCTATCCTCCTTCGGCGCCGGTTCGGATCACATGGACCACGTCACCACCCAGATACCCTACGCTCTTACGGCCGCGGTGATCTCGGCGGTGCTCTTCGGGGTCATCGGGATCGTCCTGGTCTGACGTTCCCGGGCGGACGGGTCGCCCGGCAAGCGAGCGGCCTGCCGGGCGCGCTGAACCCAAGCCGCCGAGAGTCGACGTTCTTTTCGAGGGGCCCCGACCGCCCGCGGCCGGGTCCCCTCCGTCTCTTGACCCCGACTGGAGGATTTCTCATGGTCATCGGCATTCCCAAGGAAATCAAGAACAACGAATACCGCTGCGCCGCGACGCCGGCGACCGTGTCGGAACTCGTCCGGAACGGCCATAGGGTGCTGGTGGAAGGCGGGGCGGGCCAGGGCAGCCTCATACCCGACGATGAGTTCGAGCGGGCCGGAGCCTTGATCTCCGACCGGGATACGGTGTTCCGGGACTGCGAGCTTCTATATAAAGTCAAGGAGATCCTTCCGCCCGAATACCGCTTCCTGCGCAGGGGCCTGACCGTCTTCACCTACCTGCATTCCAACGCCCACCGGGAGATGACGGACGCCCTCCTGGAATCCGGCTGCACGGCGATCGCCTACGAGGATATCACGGACGACACCGGGGCCTTCCCCCTGCTTCGGCCCATGAGCGAACTGGCCGGCAAGGGCGGTTTCCTCATGGCCTGCCAGTACGTCCAAAGCCTGTACGGGGGAGGAGGGCTCATGCTGACCCGGGTCAGCGGGATCCGCACCCCCGAGGTCGCCATCATCGGCGCGGGCAACGCGGGGTTCGGGGCGGCGGAGCTGGCGGCGGCCCTGGGAAACCGGGTGACGATCCTGGACGTCTCCGTGGAGCGGATGGAATCCGTCAAACACCGCCTTCCGAACAACGTGGAGCTCCTGTACTCGAACCGGGAGAACCTGCAGAAGTGCCTGGAGCGTTCCGACGTCCTGGTCAACTGCATTCTGTGGCCCAAGGCGCGGAAAGACCACCTGGTGACCCGGGAGATGCTCCGGCTCATGAAGCCTTCCGCCCTGATCGTGGACGTATCCTGCGACGAAGCCGGGGCGATCGAGACCTGCCGCGCCACAAGCCACGACGACCCGATCTACCGGGAGGAAGGCATCCTGCACTACTGCGTGGACAACATCCCCTCGGCCTTCGCGCGCACGGCCACCGCGTCACTGGCCTCCGCGACGCTGCCCTACGCGCTGCAGCTGGCGAACAAGGGACCGATCCGGGCCCTGAGGGAGAACCCGCACCTGCGGCGGGGGCTCACCTGCCATGAAGGGATCCTGACCCTGGAGGAGACCGGGCTCAAGCAGGGCCGCCCCTACAGGAAACCCGAGGATATTCCCGATCTATCGTCCCCCGAAGGAGGTTCCCGATGAGCGGAATGAAGGTTGTACAGCTGGGGTACGGCATGCAGGGCAGGGCGAGCCTTGCCGATCTGATGTCCGCCCCCGGAATCTCGGAAATCGTCGTAGCCGACAATATCGCCGGGATACCCGAAACCATCCGGGCCCTGGGAGACCCGCGGGTGAAGGGCGTCCGGGTGGACGCGACCAAGCGGGAGGAGCTTGCCGCGGTCATGAGGGGGGCGGATGTGGTGGTGGAGCTCTTGCCCGGGCTCTTCGCCCTTTCCGTAGCCCGCCTGGCCGCGGAGCTGGGCGTAAACCTCGTGTCCACCATGTACCTGGCCAACCCCGGAGAACAGAATCCCGAACGGAGGGCGGCCCAGCTCCTCGAGTTGAAGGACATCGACTCGGTGATGAAGGCCAAGGGACGGACCATCCTGGAGGAGTTCGGGATGGATCCGGGCATCGACCTGGTGCTCGGGCGGAAGACCCTGGGCGAGCTGGACGAAGTCCACGCTTTCCATTCCTACGGAGCCGGCTTCCCGGCCCCGGATTCCGCGAACAATCCCATCCGGTACAAGTTCACCTGGTCCATCATCGGAGTCATGCGTTCGTACCTGCGTCCCGCCAAGGTCATCCGCGGGGGGAAGGACGTGGCGGTGCCGGCGGACGAGATGTTCGCTCCCCAAAACACCCACATCCTCGACCTGCCCGAGTTGGGAGGCCCCCTGGAATGCTTCCCGAACGGGGACAGCGGACACTACGCGGAACTCTTTAAAATCCGCGGAACCGTGAAGAGCATGGGCCGGTACATCTGCCGCTGGCCGGGGCACGCCGCGTTCTGGAGCGTCATGGCCAAGTGCGGATTCCTGTCGGACGAGCCCATCCCGGTCGGAGACGTCAAGGTGGCGCCCACCGCCTTCTGCGCGGCGCTGCTGGGCAGGCAGGAACAGTTCTCGTACGGTCCCGGGGAGCGCGACCTGGCCCTTATCCGGACGGACGCGAGGGGCCTTAAGAACGGTCGGCCGGTTCGGGTGGTATACCAGATCGTCGACCGACGCGACCTTTCGACGGGGTTCACCGCGATGCAGAGGACCGTGGGGTTCCCGGCTTCCATCGGAGCCCAGATGATCTTGGACGGCCGGCTTGCCAAGAAGGGCATCGTGAGCCCCGGGGAGGTCGATTTCGACGCCTTCATGGGGGAACTCGGAAAGCGCGGGATCCGCATGACCCGGGAGGAGACAGCCTGGGACGGCCGGCTCGACCCGTGAGGTCGACGGATTCGGGCGGAGAGATATAACTCGCCTTCGAGGTCCCGCCGGGGCCCCGGAGGCGGAGGGGAGAGGGCAGTATGCCTAGTGAACAGGAAACACCCCGGATCGGGATTCTATGCTGGGAGGCCGGAAGCGCCCCGAGGGGACTGGACCAGCTGGAGTCCCTGATCGGAAACAGCACGAATCCCGCTTCGTACGCGTTCCCGGTGCGGTTCTGCCGCGTGAAGGGAGCCAATATCCACACCATCCTGGAAAACCCGGACCGCGGGGTGCTGGCCTCGATGATCGAGGAAGCCAAAAGGATGTCCAGGGAAGGGATCCGGGCCATAACCACGAGCTGCGGGTTCAACGCAGTCTTCCAGAACGAGCTGGCGGACGCCTTGGACGTCCCGGTGTTCACCTCGAGCCTGCTGCAGGTCCCGCTGGCCCAGAAGATCGTCGGTGCCGGGGGGGGAGGTCTGCGTCATCACCGCGAAGAAGGCGGCCCTGAAGGCCGAGCATCTGGCGGCCGCGGGCATCCGAAGGACGGACAACCTGCATATCCGCGGGCTCGAGGACCGTCCCCAGTGGAGCAGGATCTTCACGAATCCCGACGAGGACCTGGACGTCGAGGCCGTCCGGGAAGAGGTCGTCGAGGCGGCCCGGGACGAGCTCAGGCGGCACCCGACGATCCGGGCGTATGTGCTGGAATGCACGGACCTGCCGCCCTTCGCGGCGGAAATCCGCGCCCGCACCGGCCTGCCGGTCTTCGACTTCATCACCCTGGTGAATTACATCTACTCGACGATCTAGCGGATTTTTTTCTATCCGAGGCAGTTCATGCCCTTGCGGAACGGTCCCGGCGGCTCCCTGGCGCCGGGACCTTCTCTGCGAAGGCCGCGGCGCTTCGGACCGGCCGGCGGGCGGATTTTCTCGGAACCGCGCGTGCGGACCGGCCCTGCCGCGGTGTATTCTGTTCCCATGAAAAGGCGGATTTCCGGGGCCGCGGCCCTCGGTCTTCTGGAAACGGCGGCGGTCCTCCTCCTCTCCTCCTGCCTGCCCCGCCGCGTCCGGCTGGACCGGGACATCCCCGTCTACCTCCGGCCCGACATGCCTCCGGGCTTCGAGGAGGCGATCCGGGACTGCCTGGCCATCTGGAACCGGGAGTTCGGGACGGGGCTCCGGATCGCGGGGTACCACGAGGGGGGACCGGCGCGGGACGGAAGGAATTCGATCAGTCTGGGGGTAGCCGATCCACCCTTCCGGGAACGAGGGCGGTCGGGAGCAAGGCTCGAGGCGGACCGTCTGGGCTATGCCCTGAATTGGCGCCGGGGTGCGCGTATAGAAGAGACCGACATCCTGATCAACATATCCTGGCGCCTGGCGCCCCGGGCCTCCCTGGAGGCCGAGGACTACTGCCTGGAGACCCTGGTTCTCCACGAACTGGGGCACATGTTCGGGCTGCCCCACGAGGATCGGGAGGAGTCCCTGATGTACCCCCGCATGGAGCCCGGCCGGGCGGTCCTGGAGGTGGACGACCGGATGCGCGCGGAGTTCTCCCGAAGGTATTATTGAGCGGAATGCTTCGAGGCCAGGTCCTCGAAGGCTCGATGCAGGTCCGAAAGAACGCGCCGGGCCGCCGTCCGGCTTCCCTCGCCCTCCCTGCGGGACGCGTCCACGGGGGCCCCGACCCTCAGGACCACGTCCTTGCGGAAGTCCCGGCAGCGGGAGGCGATGTCACCGCCCTCCAGGCGGTTGGCCAGGTCCCAGAGGTTTTGGGCGATCTCGATCAGGCGGTCCGGGGAGGTCTCCGAACCCTCGGACCCCGCGTAGGCGGGATCCAGGTACTCCCCCAGGTCCACGAGCTGCTGGTGCCGGTCCAGGAAGAAGGCTTCCGCGGCGGTCCTCCGGGCCAGGCCCCGCTCCAGGGGGCTCATGCCCTTCCAGCGGGCCGGGGAATGGAAGACCCGATCCATCGCGGCGGCTCGGGCGGCCATGGTCCGCGCCTTGAGTCCCGCCGTTCCTCCCGTGTCCGGGCCCCGGGAGGGAAGGCCGTAGAAGGCCTCCAGCCGCGCCAGGGAGCCGTCCAGGATCCGCTCCAGGCGTTCCCGGATCCCGGCGCCCGGCGGGGCGGGGGCCTGGCCGTAGGTCCGGGCGTAGTGGTCCTCCGCGAGGGCCAC